>JBIPLZ010000366.1:0-2812 GCA_044369395.1 Flavobacteriales bacterium
ATAACTCAAGCGCAAGGATGGATCAATTGCACAGAAAAATGTTTGTTCCAATACCAAATCAAATGTCCCTTCGAGTTGAAAAAAGTCGGAATGAATTAATTGATTGGCAGGAAAATCGGGTCTGCGTTTTTTGAATCGTTCGATAGCTTCACTGGCAATATCGCAGATCCACACATTCCGAAATCCTGAATCCCACAAATAAGCTGCTTCCCATGCATTGCCTGCTCCAGGAACCAAAACTTTAATTGTTTTATCGGATAATTGATCGATATACGTTTTCAAAGGTATCGAAACCTGGCCCATGTCCCAGGCGGTTTCACCTAAAACATAACGCGCATTCCAAAACGATTCATCCAATTGAACTTCCATCTGAATTATTTACGTTTTTCCAAAACAACAATATTCTCAACATGCGTGGTTTGAGGAAACATGTCCACTGGTTGAACCGCAGTCACTTCATAGGCCTGATCGAGCAAGGTTAAATCGCGGGCTTGTGTAGCCGGATTGCAACTTACATAGACGATTCTTCGTGCTCCACTTTCTATCAAACGTTTGGTTACATCATCATGCATTCCTGCGCGTGGTGGATCGGTAATAATTACATCCGGAGCGCCATGTTCGGCAAAGAATTCGGGCACCAAGACATCTTTCATATCTCCCGCAAAAAAAAGAGCATTGGAAATACCATTCACTTGGGCATTGATTTCTGCATCGGCAACCGCTTCGGGAACATATTCAACGCCTATTACTTTTTTGGCCTGCTTGGCAACAAACAATGCGATGGTACCGGTTCCGGTGTACAAATCATACACAACATCGTTTGCTTGAATATCGGCATACAAACGTGTTTGTTTATACAATTCATACGCTTGCAAAGCATTGGTTTGGTAAAAGGATTTTGGTCCAATGCGGAAGCGCAATTCTTCCATTTCCTCTTCAATAAATTCGGCACCAGCATGCACACAAATGTCCAAATCCGAAATAGTATCGTTGCGTTTGGTGTTGATGGTATAAAGCAAGGAAGTAATAGCTGGAAAAGCTTGTTTCAAATCATCCAATAAAACAATCACTTCAGGATTAATTTCTGTGATGCTTAAACAAACCATCCATTCACCTTTTTGGTTGTTGCGGAGTAAAAGATTCCGAAGAACTCCAGTTTGCTCCATCAAGTTAAAGAAGGAAATCCCCAGTTCTTTAGCGCGTTTGGCCACAAACAAACGAATCGAATTGCTTGGTTCGGGTTGCAGGTGACAATTATTAATCGCTAAAACCTTGTCGAATCTACCGGGAATATGAAATCCCAAAGCAGCACGATCGCTGAAATTTTCGGTGCTACCAATTTCGGCTTCTGTTAACCAACGACTTGCCGAAAAGGTGTATTCGAGTTTATTTCGGTAATAAAATTCGGAGGGTGCGCCCAAAATGGGTTTTATTTCTGGGAGATTCACTTTCGCAATACGCGTTAAGGCATCATGCACTTGCTTGGCTTTGTGTTTCAATTGCTCTTGGTATGAAATCACTTGCCATTTACATCCACCACACACTCCAAAATGCTCGCATTTAGGTTCGATTCGTAAATCGCTTCGTTTGTGAAAATGAATTGGTTTACCTTGTCGAAATCCGCTTTTTTTACGGGTAATTTGAACATCTACAATATCGCCAGTAACGGTTTGTTCTACAAATACTACCATGCCTTCTTTACGGGCAACACCCATTCCTTCCGAAGCCAAATCGGTAATTTCTAATTCATGGTATACTTGATATGCTTGTTTGCGCGAGCGTCTCATCTTAAATAAAAATTTTGCGCAAGTTCATGAAATTGGGCGAATGCTCGTAATAAACTACCTTCGCATCGCTTTTTTATTTTAACAATCTTAAATCAATTTACTTACTGATTGGTTATATAGAAGCATTAAAAATCAAATTATGTCCACGCATTCAACTGTTTCCAACGCTGTTTTAAACTCAAACGAGTCTTTTATTCATTTAGAAGAAGCTCACGCAGCTCACAATTATCATCCATTGCCGGTGGTTCTCGAACGAGGCAAAGGAGTTCATGTTTGGGATGTTGAGGGAAAACGATATTTCGATTTTCTCTCGGCTTATTCGGCGGTAAACCAAGGACATAGTCATCCTAAAATTCTCGACGCACTTATTCAACAAGCACAAACGCTTGCGCTAACTTCACGTGCATTTCACAACCGCGCATTTGCGGAATTCAGTCAGTTTATTACTTCGTATTTTGGATACGACCGCGTTCTTCCTATGAATACGGGCGCTGAGGCTGTCGAAACAGCAATGAAATTGTGTCGCAAATGGGCCTACCAGAAAAAAGGTATTCCTGAAAACACGGCAAAAATTTTAGTGTGTTCGGGTAACTTCCATGGACGCACCATTTCCATTGTATCTGCTTCAACCGATCCTGATTCTCGCAATGAGTTTGGTCCGTTTACTCCAGGCTTTGAAGTGATACATTACAATAATGTTGATTCGCTTCGGGAAGCGTTGAAAGATCCGAACGTTGCGGGTTTCATGCTCGAACCCATGCAAGGTGAAGCGGGTGTTGTGGTTCCGGATGCCGGCTATTTAGCTGCTTGTTACGATTTGTGCAAAAGTCACAACGTGTTATTTATTGCCGACGAAATTCAAACGGGAATTGCACGTACTGGAAGGCTTCTCGCCATTGACCACGAAGATGTGAAAGCCGATATTTTGGTTCTAGGGAAAGCACTCTCAGGTGGAATGTATCCTGTTTCGGCGGTACTTGCAAGTCACGAAATCATGCTTTGCATCAAACCCGGAGAACATGGTT
>JBIPLZ010000367.1:0-2793 GCA_044369395.1 Flavobacteriales bacterium
CACTAATGCGTTTTTTATTAAATCGGATATCGGTAGCTAATTGTTTTGGAGAAGTTGAATTTCCAGAACGAGCACTTGAAGTTTGATCTCCTGAGGATTTTTCTACTTGAATGGCAATACGAGCTAAGCTGACAGTTTGATACGCTCGTTTGCTCGGTGAGAAATAGGAAAAGCTAAACGGTCCAATAAAATACTCTCCGCCAGCACGGGGAATGAGCAGGTATTCGAATGTTCGAGTGCCTGACATGAAACCATCCGAAACACGAATATTATCCTTGGTTTGAGGATCGTATGCTTCGAATTCAGTTGGAAATGTGAGAACCGGAGCTTCCAATAATTTGATGTTTCCTTTTCCTGAAATGGTGAATTTTAAATTGACGGGATCACCCGAACGTACTTTAGTTTTATCTACTTCTGCATTAATCGAAAATTCACCTACAGCCCCTTTAAAATCAGCAGGTTTACCAGCATCTGGATGAGGTAATACTGTAATGGTTTGATCTTGACTTTGAACTTTTACTTGCACATCGCGGTAACCGCCTCCCATAAACTGCTCAAAGAAATTCTGCGATTGCACCTTTTCGCGGACATTACATGTTGCATCCAAAGAAGGAATTTCGAGCTTTCCGCTTTTTTGAGGAAACAACAAGGTGCGTTTTAATTCAGCAGTGTAATATTGACTACCATTGTAGTTTTCTACCACCAGCTTGTCGTTATTGGTCATGGGAACATCTTCGGTATAAAAGCCATTATAGGTTGGCAATTTTAAATCGGAGAAATTGATTTGACCATATTTGGAGAATATTTTATAGGTTACGGTAACTTGTTCGCCTAAATAAACCGATGATTTATTGAGAAATGCTTTGATAAATAATTTATCACCTGTATTACTCGCTGTTGCTTGATTTCCAGATTGGCCCTTAGACGAATTCTGAGATGTTGAAGGTGTATTGCCTTTCACCACCTCAATCGAGATTTCATTAGATTTTACACGGCCATTAGCCACGTTTAATAAAGCTGGCTTGATCGTATATTTACCTTCTTTCTTAGCAGATAAAACATAATAATACGTGAGGCTTTGTGAAACCGCACCATTAATAATTTGCATGCTCGAACTTTGATTCGGCCCCGAATACACATTGAATGCACTTAAGTCGGGACCTGTAAAACCAGAAGCTTTTACATTGACCGAATATGTTAGTTGAAATTGTTCACCAACAGCAACTTTATTCTTTGATACAACACCACTAAAACGCACTTCCTGACCAAAGTGAATTTGGGTAAAATGCATCAATAATACCAGAATCAATAAACGTTTCATATTCCTATTATTACCAATCTTTTCCGCTACCGGCTTGACCGTTTTTACTTGCTTTCTTTTCAGTTTTCTTGCGCAATTCTTTTTCATCACGATTTAATGCATCCAACATACGTTCAGCTTCTTCGCGATTGAGATTTTGCTTCTTCTGTTCATCTTGTTTTTGATCTTTCTGCTTTTCTTGATTCTGTTTCTGATCTTGCTTTTGGTCTTGTTTCTTGTCTTGCTGTTGCTGTTGCTGCTTTTGTTGTTGCTGCTGCTTTTCTTGCTTTAACTTTTGCAATGCATATGAAAGATTATAGCGAGAATCTTCTGCTTTAGGATCGAGTTTGAGAGCTTTCTTAAACGACTCTACACTTTGTTCGTAATCTTTGTTTTTAAGTTGAGCATTCCCCATGTTGTGGTAAACCGAAGAAAGTTGCTTATTATTTTTAGTGGTTTTGCTTAAAGAATCTAAAATAACGGAAGCTTCTTTGTATTTGTTTTGCTTATACAAGGCATCGGCCAAATTGAATTTACCGGTCCATGAGTCTTGTTTCTTTGCTAATCCTTTGCGGTATTCTATTTCAGCATCGGTAAACTTCCCAGAATTAAACAAATCATTCCCTTTTCGAAAATGAGACGTTTCCGTTTGTGAATATCCTACAGATGCGAATAGAATCATTAATAAAAACAAAATCTGTTTCATGCCTTTTTGCTTTTAGATCCAAATATATTTAAGCGACGAGCTAATTTGCTTTTGCGTTCACTGAGGAAAAATTCAATGAGTAAAAATACCAAAGCTGCACATAAGAAATACTGAAAACGATCCTCATAATCGGTGAAGGCCTTCGTCCCAAAATCGGATTTTTGCATGGAATTTATCTCATCGAAAAGTTCATCCAGACCAATATCACTGCCGGTTGCTTGAATATATTTACCACCACCAGCAAGAGCAACTTCTTCCAACATCTTAGGATCCATTCGAGAAATAACCGTCTGACCGTTTTCATCCATTTTATACCCCACATTTTGTCCATCTTTTATATTCGGAATTGGCGCTCCATCTGGCGAACCAATTCCAAGCGTATGCACCATAACACCATTATCCTTTGCAGCTTTGGCTTCTGCTAATGCATCATCTTCGTGATTTTCACCATCACTCATCACAATTATTGCTTTATTTCGAACTCCGCCGCGTGGCAAACTCTTAACACCCATTTGAATGGCAGAGCCAATTGCAGTACCTTGAAATTGAATACTTTCGTTACTCACTGTTGTTAGAAACATGCGCGCTGCAGCATAATCGGAAGTGAAAGGAAGCTGTAAGTAAGCATCCCCAGCAAAAATGACAATCCCAATACGATCGTCTTGCAACTTGTCGAGCAATTTAGAAATGGCCTGTTTTGCGCGCTCCAAACGATTGGGACGAATGTCTTCAGCCAACATACTGTTCGAAACATCAAGAGCAATGATTAAATCGACACCTTGACGTT
>JBIPLZ010000368.1:0-2791 GCA_044369395.1 Flavobacteriales bacterium
ATTAAGAACATATCTCATTGCGATTTTCCTTTTGGGTAATGTGTGTTCGAACGCCCAAATGTATCAATTAGGAGGCAACGTTTCTTATTTCGCATCTCAACTTCTTTCAAAAACAATGCGCTATGATGGTGGCGATTCAACATATGTTTTTACTGGAGGAAAAAGCGCAGGATTAACAGCCGCACTCTATTTCGACAAGGGAGGCTATTATTCCAAAAAAGTATACGGCATTAAATTGGAAACCAATTTTTGTCAAGTAGACCAGTCATACAAATTTTTTCCCGGTCAAGGAATCATCGACCCGGATGTGTTTTATAGATATCGTATTAAGTTATCCTATATCGATATTCCACTCATGTTTACCATGTGCCCAACACACCATCAAGGGTTAACATTTGAAGTTGGGCCTCAAATTAGTTTCCTTAACAAAGCGTCGGCTGTTCTTGAAGAATACAAAAACACATCACCTGTTATTCCGGTGGTAAATACTCACACATTCAACCCAACTACATTTAGCATTGTTGCGGGAGCTGGTCTTTATTACAGCTTTACCGAAACCTTTGCTTTAACAACAACCTTCCGAGCATTATATGGTGTTTCTTCTTTAATTAAATCGGGTCATTCTTCAACAAGTATTTCCCCCGATAAAAGAGTCTCATTGGGAATAACAGCTCAATTCGTGTACAAGATTAATAAGTACGACGCTCAGAAAAACAGAGGATATAAATACTACGCTCGTAAGAACTTAAGGAAATGAACAATACCAAATTGTTAATTCTTGGGGCTTCTGGATTAACTGGATCATTTGTTTTAAAATACGCACTCGAAGACCCAAGCATTTCTGAAGTATTTATTTGGGTTCGAAAACCGCTTGGAATTTCTCATCCGAAACTAAAAGAATTAGTCGTTAATTTTTTAGAATTAGATTTAAACGAATCGAATTTCCCTTTAGTTGATTCTGTTTGCTGCTGCATTGGAACTACAATAAAAAAAGCGGGAAGCCCAAAGGCGTTTTACGATACAGACGTTACACTGCCTCAAACAATAGCGGAAATTGCATACAAAAAAGCGGTAAACACGTTTGTTCTTCAATCGTCAATTGGAGCTAATTCAAACTCCAATAATTTTTATTTAAAATGCAAAGGAGTGCTTGAAAACAGTATTTCAAATTTGAATTTTAGCTCTTTTGTTATACTCCAACCATCGCTCTTGCTAGGAAAAAGAAAAGAAAATCGATTGGCCGAGAGATTAGCGATATATTTAATGCGCATGTTGAATTGGGCGTTTGTTGGACCATTAAAAAAATACAAAGCGATTTCTTCTGAACATGTTGCTAAGGCAATGTTATTTTCATCCTTGAATCCCTTACCGAATAAACATACTTGCACGTACAGCGAGATAGAGAAACTGGCAAAACTGTATTAGTGTTTAAGTTTCGATTTATCGTATTTGATGAAAATATTCAAATAAATACTGCGAGACCAGCGGAATAATATAGGAGCAAAAAACACCAAAGCGCATGTGTTTGCTATAAAAAACGTGGTTGGTTCAAAACCTATTAGCAAATCAATTAAAAGAACTCCTACACTCAAAGCAACACCTAATCCGTAGCTTACATACATGGCTCCTTGAAAAAACCCGGGCTCTCGTTCAAAGTGCAAACCGCATGTTGGACAATCGGAATGCATCTTGTCCCAATTTTCAAATTTATAGGGGTTTGCATTCAAAAACATTTTGCTTTCGTGGCATCTTGGACAAGTGCATGAAACAATGGAGTAAATTTTTGAAGACTTGAAACCCATAATTGAAATAGAATCCGCGAAATTAAACATAAAAACTGCGAACGCCATTTAGATTGTCTTATAAACTGTCAGGATACCTTACCTTTGCGCCCGCATGATTACAGTTGGAAATTTATCAGTCGTATTTAACGGAAATCCGTTATTTGAAGAAATCTCATTTATGATACAGGCACGCGATAAAGTGGGCTTGACAGGAAAAAATGGAGCGGGAAAATCAACACTTCTAAAAATCATAAGTAAGCACCAAGAACCAACAAAAGGAACGGTTTCAATTCCTTCGGGATACCGCATTGGTTATTTGCCCCAAGAAATGAAGCACGCCACAGGAAAAACCATTTTCGAAGAAGCGCGAACGGCATTCGATGAGGTTTTGTCGCTTGAAAAAGAATTAAACGATTTAAGCCAACAACTCGAAACCCGAACGGATTATGAATCGGACGAATATCATCAAATAATTGAGCGGTTAAATGATGCAGGCCAGCGATTGTCATTATTGGGCGGAGGAAGCATCGATGGGGAAACAGAGAAAATTCTTTTGGGTTTAGGTTTTAAGCAAACGGATTTGCACCGCTCGATGGATGAGTTTTCGGGTGGATGGAAAATGCGTGTTGAGCTTGCAAAAATTTTGCTTCAAATGCCCGATGCCGTTTTGCTCGATGAGCCAACCAATCACCTCGACATTGAATCGATTCAATGGCTCGAAGATTTTCTATCTAGCTATCCGGGTGCTGTAGTTTTGGTTTCTCACGACAGGGCCTTTTTAGATGCTGTTACCGGCAGAACAATTGAAATCACACTGGGTAAAATAGAAGATTACAAGGCATCGTATTCGCGTTATGTCATTTTAAGACAAGAGCGTCGCGACCAACAGAAAGCAGCCTATTTGAATCAGCGCAAGATGATCGAGGATACAGAAAAGTTCATCGATCGTTTCCGGGCAAAAGCTTCAAAGGCTGTTCAAGTTCAATCGCGCATCAAACAATTGGATA
>JBIPLZ010000369.1:0-2781 GCA_044369395.1 Flavobacteriales bacterium
ATTTGTAAAGCGTACTCAACTCACAAATTCAATTCGTCAGTACTTAAACACGTGTGGTTATTTGGAAGTGGAAACGCCCATTTTACAGCCAATTTATGGAGGTGCTGCAGCTCGTCCGTTTAAAACACATCACAACACGTTAGATATGCCGTTGTATTTGCGCATTGCAAACGAATTGTATTTGAAGCGCCTGATTGTTGGTGGTTTTGATGGTGTTTATGAATTCGCGAAAGATTTCCGAAACGAAGGAATGAGCCGTTTTCACAATCCAGAATTTACGCAAGTGGAATTGTATGTGGCATACAAGGACTATAATTGGATGATGGATTTGGTGGAAGAGATGGTTGAAAAAGTTGCGCTCGATCTTCATGGAAAAACAGAAGTTCAGGTGGGTGATCATCTAATCAATTTTCAGCGTCCTTGGAAACGCATGACGATGTACGAAGCCATTCATGAATTCACCGGAGTTGATATTTCGGAAATGGATGAAGCAACGATGGCTGCTGCAGCCAAGAAAATGAATATCCAAATAGATCCTTCGATGGGAAGAGGGAAAATTATCGATGAAATTTTTGGAGAAACCTGCGAGCCGCATTTGATTCAACCTACATTTATTACCGATTATCCGGTGGAGATGTCACCACTTGCAAAGAAACACCGAAGCAAACCAGGATTGGTTGAACGTTTTGAGGGGATTTGTAACGGAAAAGAAATTTGCAATGCATTCTCTGAATTAAATGATCCAATTGATCAACGTAAACGTTTTGAGGAGCAACTCGAATTGGGTAAACGTGGCGATGAAGAAGCCATGGTTTTGGATGAAGATTTCCTTCGTGCCATTGAATATGGAATGCCACCAACGGCAGGTTTGGGAATTGGTATCGACCGATTGGCGATGATCATGACCAATTCGAAATCTATACAAGATGTGCTTTTCTTCCCGCAAATGCGTCCGGAGAAAAAAGACGAACAATAGAAAATTTGGAATTTCAATAGAGCCTCGGATATTTTTTCGGGGCTTTTTTATATGCGCATTTTAGCTCGCTTCATCAGATAGGGCAGAAGCACTTGCGAATAATCTTGATTGATGTCGGCTTCCACATAATCGATATGGTATTGGGCACAACGTAATTTTAATTCGGCGGTGAGTGATTGGATTTGTTCCAAATATTTCTCACGCACTTCGTTGGGTTGCAATTTTATTTCCTCTCCACTTTCGAGATCAACAAATCGGTACGGACGATTATCAAATTCGAAATCTAATTCCTTTTGTTTATCGGCTACATGAAATAAAACCACTTCATGTTTGTTGTGTTTTAAGTGTTGAAGCGCAGAAAATAAGTGCTCTAGATTGTTGGTTTCTTCGAACATGTCGCTAAAAACCATGATTAAGCTACGTTTGTGAACGGCTTCTGCAATGGTATGAAGCACTTGTGCAGCATTGGTTTTCCCGGGTTTTTTATCCCAAGGTGTGTCCATCATTTTTTCCAACTCGGCATATAACATCGCCATGTGAACTCCTGAAGAACGAGCTGGTGTTTGGATTTCCAAATCATCCGAAAATACACTGAGTCCAGTCGCATCGCGTTGTTTGTTCAACATGTAAAACAAGGATGCTGCAGCTTTTACTGAAAAACTCAGTTTGCTTTCCTTGCCTTTCTCCTGAGCCTCCAAAGGATAGTACATGGAAGCAGACCGGTCAATGACAACTTGGCAACGCAAATTGGTTTCTTCTTCAAATCGTTTTGTATACAATTTGTCGGTCTTGCCAAACAAACGCCAATCTATATAGCGGGTTGATTCCCCTTGATTGTAAGCACGGTATTCAGCAAATTCAACAGAAAATCCATGGAATGGGCTTTTATGCATTCCGGTAATAAAACCTTCTACAACTTGTCTAGCCAATAATTCAAGGTGACCAAACTGCTGAACTTCCTGACGGTTGATGGGCATTTTGAAAAGTATAAAAAAAAAACACAGCGAATGAACACTGTGTTTTTTAAATTTTTCGATTAACTCATTTGAGCATCAAGCTTTTGAGCGAGAACCGATTTTGGAACTGCACCAACTTGCTTGTCTACAACTTGACCATTCTTAAAAACCAACAAGGTTGGGATGTTACGAATGCCAAATTGCATGGAAATGTTTGGGTTGCTGTCAACATCTACTTTTCCAACAACTGCTTTTCCTTCGTAATCGTGAGATAACTCTTCTACGATAGGACCAACAACGCGGCAAGGACCACACCATTCTGCCCAAAAGTCAATAAGTACGGGTTTGTCAGATTTAAGAACTAGTTCTTCGAAATTTGCATCTGTTATTTCTAAAGCCATGATATAAGTTTGTTTATTGATATCGTTTTGCAAAGATATATCCAAGAGCAATGCAGATGACATTCTGCCTGTATTCTCTTATAAACATAAATTCGAATATGAATGTTTGTTAATTTTATTTAATAGATAATCAGATAGATAGAAATTATTTTTATCGTATCCCAAAACAAAGACAGAACTTGTTGAACCCTAATTAATAATTGGCATACTGCCGCCATATTGTCTTCCATTATGCGTTTATCCACTATTCTAATTTCAATACTGATGTTCTTGCTTCCCATGATACTATGTGGACAAGCGCAACAAGAGTCTAGTTCAAAAAAAGAAAAAGTTCAAGCGGTTCGTATTCAGAAATCGATTCCCGCATCCTCCAGAAAAAAATCGGATGCGATTCCCGAGAGTGTTAATGAAGAAGAAAGTAAATTTCCAATGAAAGATTCTCAAGTGG
>JBIPLZ010000370.1:0-2780 GCA_044369395.1 Flavobacteriales bacterium
GAAGAATAGCCGTCAATTGCAATGGTAATCTTACGAGGAGGCATTTTATTTATGGTAAAAATCAGAAAGTTTTGCAGAAAGGGAAATCTGGTTGGGAGACCCAGCAAGATGATATGCCGATCGAGCATATGCGATCGAAAATTTATACACCTTAATGCCAAGCCCCCATGAAAGTCCAACAGTTCCTAATCGGCTATCTACTTTCATTTCCTGACGTCGCTGGTAATTGTATCCGATTCGAAAAGCTAATGCTTTGGTGATATTTAATTCGGCACCTAAAATTGCATGACGAAGTATTTTATTTCCCACTCCAATTTTGTTGATCACCGTATCGCCAGTTAATGGATCTATCGATTCTTCAGGCTTAAGTGGATCATTGTAAGTCATAATAGGTTGTTGCAAATTGTGCGCAACAAAAGAGAATCTCAGCGGAACATGTTTCAATCGTTTAGACATCCCGATTTGCATTTCCACAGGAAGTGTTTCTCGGTTATTGTCGATATAGGTTTTAAATTGATACCCGAAATTCTTCATCAATGCGGAAGCTTCAAACAATTTATCGGGGCTCAAGTAGGAAACGCCTAAATCGACAGCCATTCCGAATGATGAATAGGATTCAAGACCAGAATAAATTCCTTTTACATTGATTCCTACCGAAAATAAAGAGTCTATTTTCCTGCCAAAACCTGCATTGAAACAGTATTCTCCCGCAGTAAACTCACCTGTTACCAAACCCGTATAGTCAGCTCTTTCGAAATTACCGTAATCGATATACTGCATGCTTAAGGCAAGGGTCCCAGCTTTCTTAATATTGAATGCATAAGCAACATTTCCAAAATTAATGTCGCTGAAATAGTTCACATACGTTAATGAAAGGCGATTGGCCATGGATGAATTAATCAAACCTGGATTCTGATACGCCATATTCACATCATCATCGCGAAAAGCAATGGCTGAACCTCCTAAAGCCTGAACACGCGCTGAATTGGGGAGATTGATAAAACCATATATGTTTTGTCCTCCAATTTGCGCCTGCAAACTAAAACTCGAAACTAAAAAAAGTAAGAAAAATAAGTTGCTTTTCACTTCAGCAAAATAAAAGGAAAAACCGGACAATGGATGCATTTGTTAAAAAAGTTATTTCCAATGATTAATAATTGAAAACAGAAATTGCAAATGAAATTTTATTAAACACATTTACTGAATTTTACAAAAGATATTAAACGAAATATAGCAGATATAAGTCAATCCGTGCACATTTGCCAAATAATTTCAAACTATGAAAGCACTTATTTTCCCTGGACAAGGAGCTCAATTTATTGGAATGGGCAAAGATTTATACGAACAGCATGCTTCGGTTAAGTCATTATTTGAACAAGCAAACGACATCCTTGGTTTCCGCATTTCGGACCTTATGTTTTCCGGTACAGAAGAAGAACTGCGTAGAACCGATGTAACGCAACCTGCAATATTCATTCATTCCATTGCGATTGCTCAATTGATGGACAGTACCAAAAATCCAAACATGGTTGCTGGTCATTCCTTGGGAGAATTTTCTGCATTGGTTGCCAATGGAACACTTTCTTTTGAAGATGGATTACGCTTGGTTGCAAAAAGAGCGGCTGCGATGCAAAAAGCCTGTGAGTTAAATCCAGGAACGATGGCTGCAATTCTTGGATTGGACGATTCGATTGTTGAAGAAGTTTGCGCGAATATCCAAGGTGAAATTGTTGTACCCGCAAACTACAATTGCCCCGGACAATTGGTTATTTCGGGAAGTTTAAAAGGGATTGAATTGGCTTGCGAAGCTATGAAAGCTGCTGGGGCAAAACGCGCTTTGCCTTTGCAAGTGGGTGGTGCATTTCATTCACCACTCATGGAACCGGCGCGCACAGAACTTGCTGCGGCAATTGCCTCTACTCATTTCTCGAATCCGACTTGTCCTGTTGTTCAAAATTTTACAGCATTACCTGAATCTGACCCAGCTAAAATCCGAGAGAATTTAATCGCTCAGTTAACTGCTCCTGTTCGTTGGACTCAATCGGTAAAACAAATGGCTAATGATGGCGCATTGTTATTTGTGGAATCTGGTCCAGGAAAAGTACTTCAAGGCTTGGTTAAAAAGATTGCTCCCGAAGCTGAGGCGGTAAGCGCTTAATTAAACTAAAGCGTTTCGTTTCGAAGCATTCCCGATTCGAACAACTTTCGTAAAATAGGTTCCTTGGTTGCCTTCTTAAACACATCAATATGACTCATTTTGTGTGTATCGGTTCCAAGGAAATCAATCATATTGTTTTCGATGAGACGTTCACCAATGCGTTTGGGCACCGAGCCATAATGACCCGTAATGGAAGCTAAATTCAATTGCAACAAGATTCCTTTGGCTTTCATTTCTTCGTACTTATCGAAACTTTGATACCAGTATGAATAGCGTTCAGGATGCGCCAAAACGGGCTTGTATCCTTCCATTTGCAAATTGAATGTTACCGTATCGAAATTTACGGATGGATTCAAATAAGAAAGTTCAAAGAGCACATAATTATCGCCAAATGTGAGAAGTTCTTTGGCTTTAATGCTTTTCTCGAATTCATGGTCACAATAATATTCTGCTGCTGCTTCAATATGAACGGGAATCCCTTCTTTCGCAACAGCTTCGCGCACTGAGTCTAGTCCCGAAAGTATTATTTCGGGTGTGTTGCGGTAAAAATCACTCATTATATGTGGCGTTGTGATGAATTTGGTATACCCCAAATCATACAATCCACGAATTAAATTTATGC
>JBIPLZ010000371.1:0-2772 GCA_044369395.1 Flavobacteriales bacterium
GTAAACGTTTGATCTAGGATACTCTGAACAGCTTCGATTAAATCGATTCCGGCATTGTAAACCGGCATAAAAACGGAAACTTTGGGCGTTGAGGTCGTCATCATGAATTGAATTGATGCGCATTTAAACGCATTTCGTTCCACAATAAAGCAATCCCATCTTTCAATTTAATAGAAGGTTGCCACTGGGTTGCCGATGTTATTTTATCGATGGAAAGAACATTTACAGGAATGTCAACGGGGCGGGATGGCTTGAATTCGATTCCTGTATTTTTTTCCGTAACTTCATGAATCATCTCAATAATCTCATTCACAGAATGCCCAATCCCAGAACCAATATTAAATACTTGATTCTCGGCTTCCGATTCAATAAGCGAAGTGGCGGCTTTGGATAAATCTTGAATGTGAATATAATCACGAATTACTTTTCCGTCGCCCCAAATTTCAATGGGTTTATTTTGCAGAATTCGTCCAAGTGCAACGGTGATAAGGCCTTGTTTTCCAAACAAATTTTGACCTGATCCATAAGGGTTTGAAGGCCGAATAATAATATGGTTGATTTTATGAATTCTTGATGAAAGGCGATAAAATTCTTCCAAAGCAAGTTTGCTGTACCCGTAATAATTTAATGGACACAATGCATCTGTTTCTGAATTGATGTCTTTCCCATTCTTCCCGTAAACAGTTCCTCCACTTGAGAAAAAGACGATTTTCCGGCATCCATTATTCATCATATTCTTTACGATTTCATATCCCGCAGTGAGGTTTATGTCTCTATCTGCAAAAAAATCATCGTAGCCCGAAGAAGGAATGAGGGAAGAAACTAAATGAACAATGCAATCGAAAGGCTCTTGATTGAAAACATTACGCAAATGACTCGTGTCTGAAATAGAGCCGGGTACAAATCGGTAATTCAAGTTTTTTTCGAAATGAATAGGTAATGTTCCTGGTCTATCGAAGTTCGTAACTACATGACCGGAATTTAGAAGCGAAGTAATTAAATTACTGCCAATAAATCCACTACCCCCCAATATGAGCAATCTAGCCATAGGGCGAAGATAATGGATTTCTAATTTAAATTCCTCTTAATAATTAGATGCGAATCCAAGTGCTAGGAATCAGATCTTTGGTATCTGAGTCAGTGTGATTAAACCAATTGATTGGGGCAATAACAATTTTATTGGGTGAGTTATTTAACCATGCGCCCCACCAACTGAAACTGCTGTTTGCAATGATATTATGTTTGCAGTGTCTCATGAGTTGAATATCCCAATACGATCTATCTCCTTCGTTTCCAGATACAAATTCAATCGGGAATTTTGAATTCAAATGTTCTTTGCACCAGGCAATGTCATCAGAAAAAACAAAATACCTTGGTTGTTCTACCTTACTTTCAACATATGACATAGCACGTTGATAATAATCGAGATTGCAGGAGCCATGTATTTTGGCTACTTCTGGATTTTTCACCATGTCACCTCTACGAACATGAATGGAAACCGGTTGAGCCTGAGAATGAATTAAATCAACCCACTTTTTGTTGGTGTCATTTTCGGGAATTTCAAGTGAGAAGAGGGTTCTGATTTCTTCGGATATGGATTGAAAATATTTTTCGGATTGCCAATAACCTTCTATGTGAACCGGAGATTTTGCTTTAAAGAAATCTGAATAATAGTGGAAATGAGGTTCAATAAATGACCATTGATTATGAATGGGGCGATTTCGATTGATCTTATGTTTTATTCGATTGAAAATGCCATGAGAAGATGGTCTAATAAGTTGATCGATGACATCCTCTTTTGCAATTTTATCTTTAATTGGATACACCATCAATTCGAACGATCGAGGTGTTTGTGCTTTATCAGATTGTTTAAACCATGTTATATCTAAAAATAATTCCGATTGTAAATGTCTAGCCAGCGACTTGCCCGCAGCATACTGAAACATTTGATTACCCAAGCCACTATTTAACGAAGCAATAATCATAGATTAGGGAATACTGAAATGATTCAATTTATAGAACAGACGAAATGCGAATTTGGGGCTAAGATTAAATACACCAAAAAACAAGATTGCATAGATTGGAATAGCATGATTAATTCCCGTCGATTTTAAATCCGCTATACTTGAAACATGAAAATCCTTGAATAAATCTAGCATCCGATGACGCATAATTTTACGGTTTAATCTGTCGAAATTCCCAATAAGTTTGGTATAACAATAGAAAAATTCAGTGAGTTCAACATTTCTATTATTCTTTAAGTTCGAGGTAAGTTGCTTTTCGGAGATGGTTGTTGTAATTAACTCCGAATCGATTCCTCTGACATGGTTTGATTTTAAAATCCTGCAATAAAATTCAATATCAACAAGCCAAATAAGCAATTTGTCGTATGTTTCAACCAAGCCATTCTTAAAGAATCCTGTGCTTGGTGCGCCAATAAGGTTTTTGTGAAAAAGGTAGGCGCTGAATTCGCTTATACGATTGAGTAAATTGGTGTTTACTGAATAAGTATATTGATTACCATAATGCGTATCTAGTATGGATGTTCGACAAAAGAAATAATCTGTTTGTGGAAATTTTTCAGCTTCTTCAACGAAAGTCTTCAACGATTCTGCATTGTAAAAATAATCGTCGTGATGAATTAATTTAATCCATTCGCCTTTTGCTTTTGAAATAGCTGCATTCCAATTTTCGGGCGAACCTTTTGCTGGAGAATTGCGATGGTAATGAATACTGAAATTAAATTCAGATTTACATAAATCCGCTACCTCG
>JBIPLZ010000372.1:0-2759 GCA_044369395.1 Flavobacteriales bacterium
ACTGCGTTGCGGCTAGAAGTTTTTCGCAATCAATGGTTCGTGCTAGAGCATCGACGCTTGTTTGCAAATTGGGACTTTCTACTCCCAATGCGGCTGCTCCTGCAGTGTAAAATGCTTGTCGGTTTGGATGCATTGGAGAACAACCATTGAAGATTCCTTCGATATGCTCCAGTTCAAGCAGGCGTGTAATGACTCCAATGGCATCATCGCGATGAATCATGTTCACGGGTTCGTTCGCGGGCAATCGACTCGTTCCAAAACGTGCAGGATTCCGCTCATATCCAACCAAACCACTCAGTCTAAGAATGATTGCTTGTTTGTTCGATGACAAAACGACTTTCTCTGCATCCAAAATGCTTTGTGCTTCGGGAGTTTCCGCTTCGAAAAATTGATCTTCTTTCCAATGTCCCGTTTTCTTTGGATAAACCGATGTGCTGCTTATCATAATCACCCGCTTGCATGTTTCAGGTAATTGCTTCAAGATGTGTTCAACTTTAAGCGCATACGATGAATAATCGCCCGATTTTCCGGGTGGGAAACTCAGTATGAGAGTTTCGGTCCAAAAGGAATGATTAATTTCATCCGCATCGTTCAATTGAATGAGGAATGGCTTTAATCCAGCTTGCTCAAAAACCGAAAGTTTGTCAACATGGGTGGTGGAAGCATTTACCTCATAATTCAATTGAAGGAGTTTTTCTCCTAAGGAAAATCCCAGCCAGCCGGCTCCCAATATGCTAATTGATTTCATCGATTTATTCAATTAACGTCTTCCTCTTCTTCCTCCGGATGATTTCTTATTGCTCGATTGCGCTCCCGGGAAATACGGTTTGTTTCCAGGTGTTTTTCGCTTCTTTTGTGAAGATGAAGCAGATGTTTTCGAAGTTGATTTTCTTTCGGAATTTTGTCCTGTTCGTTTTCTGTCTCCTTCCGTATTTCGTTTGTTGGAAGGTGGAGTTTTCTTCTTAGCAACAGAAGTTGAAGCAGGTTTCTTTTCAACCACATCGCTCGAATGTTCAATCATTGCATTGATTCCCGCGCGCTCTTCTTTGGTCAACTCGCGCCACGTTCCCAAGCCCAATCCTTTCAATGCCACATTCATAATGCGTATGCGTTCTAACTTGGTCACTTCATAGCCAAAATGCTCACACATTCTTCTGATTTGACGGTTCAAACCTTGAATTAGTATGATTCTAAAAACGTTTGTGCTTTCTTTTTGAATAAAACACTTTCGTGTATTCACACCCATAATAGGAACTCCATGTCCCATTCCCTCAATAAAAGCGTCTGTAATGGGTTTGTTCACAGTGACCAAATATTCCTTTTCGTGCTTATTTCCAGCGCGCAATATTTTGTTCACGATATCTCCATTGCTTGTCAAGAATATCAAGCCTTGTGATTCTTTATCCAAACGTCCAATAGGGAAAATACGCTGCCCAAATTTGAGGTAATCGATGATGTTATCGCGCGCACCTTGTTCGGTCGTACAAACAATTCCGATGGGTTTGTTAAACGCAATCAAGACCTCTTCATCCGCCGATTTGGCTTCTATCTCTTGTCCGTTTACCATCACATTATCGCCCGGCTTCACTTTGTCGCCCACATGAGCTCTACGACCATTAATAAGCACATGTCCTTTTTCAATGTAACCGTCGGCAACTCTTCTTGAACACAGCCCGCTTTCGCTGATGAATTTGTTAAGTCGTATTTCGTTTGATTCGTTCATCTTAAATTAATTCGATTGACTAGATAATTGATTTTCTCTTGTAGTTTTATGCCTGAATCTTTCTGCTTTTTTAAAATTCTTATCTCTGCCCGTTTGTACAAGTTAACTCAACATATCTTTTTTCTTGCAGTTTTGCTTTTTCTACAGGTTAAGATAGATGCGCAAAGTTACTCTTCTAAATCGTTTTTTCGAACGTATGGATTAACGACGAGCGATTATGGTACTTGGGTTACCGAAACAGCTGATCAAGGATATTTATTGTCGTTCAATTCGCCTTTCAACGCAGTTGTTTCAGGAGGATTAGTCAAAACCGATTGTTCGGGCGAGATTTTATGGCAACATCTCTATTCAGCGAACAACGAAACTGTTCTCACCAAGCAGGTAGAAGAAATTAATGGTAGTTTTTATGTGTATGGCGCAGCTGGCAATACGCTCAATAATGCACAACTGTATTTTGCACAACTAAGTGCCGATGGAACTTTGCTACAAGCGAAATACATCCGTTGCACCAACTCCGATAATCCTGCTCGATTTATCCATGCTTCAAATGGCACCTGGTGGCTCATCAGTACTGGCGATAATAACGTGGATTATGAAAACATCTGCGTAACGCATCTCGATAATAATTTAAATCTCATCTCATCCAAGAAATATTCTCTTTCTCAAAAAGAATTGATTGTAGAATCTGCCGCCTTAACTCCCGATGGTGAACTTGTTCTCTGTGGTGATTACTCATCAGGTACTACTTTCCGAAATGCATACGTGATGCGAATTGGAGTAGGAGGAGAGCTTCGTTGGTTTTCTTCCATAAGTCACTCGTATGATGTGTTTTTGAATGATATAGTTACCGATGCTGCAGGTTTTAGCTATTCAAGTGGCTATATGTATGATCAAGTTTCCGGATGGGATGCCATCTTGGTGAAAATGAATTCTATGGGGATTTTATCGGGACAAGTACAGATTGACATAACCCAAGATGATCGATTTCGATCTTTAGCATATAGAGATGGAAATCTGATGTTGGTAGGCGATTTCG
>JBIPLZ010000373.1:0-2750 GCA_044369395.1 Flavobacteriales bacterium
TATTGTTGGTTCCTCAACAGGGAAAGATGGAATTCACGGGGCTACATTTGCATCGGGCGATTTGAATGAGGAATCGGCCAAAGATTTACCTGCCGTTCAAGTGGGTGATCCATTTCAAGAGAAACTGCTTTTAGAAGCAACGCTCGAAGTAATTAAAACAGGAGCTATCATTGGAATGCAAGACATGGGAGCTGCTGGAATTACCTGCTCCACATCCGAAATGTCCGCAAAAGGTGAACATGGGATGGATATTTGGTTGGATAAAGTTCCCGTTCGTCAACAAGGTATGTTGGGTTGGGAAATTTTACTTTCCGAATCGCAAGAACGCATGTTGATGGTGGTGGAAAAGGGCAGAGAAGCAGAAGTGGAAGCGGTTTTCGAAAAGTGGGATTTACATTTTGCAGTTATTGGAATCGTTACAGAAGGCGATCGTTTACGTTATTACATGAAGGGGGAATTGGAAGCAGATGTTCCTGCTTTTGATTTGGTGTTGGGCGGTGGAGCTCCTGTTTATAAACGCGATTTCAATGAACCCGCATCTTTTGCAGAAGCTCAAAAGTTCTCCATCGATACAATTATAGAACCTTCCGATTGTAAACACGTTGCGAAAACGCTTTTATCACATCCCAATATTGCCAGTAAAAAATGGGTGTATGAACAATATGACTCCATGGTAGGCACTGCAACTATGTCGGCTAATATGCCCTCGGATGCTGCAATTGTAAATGTAAAAGGAACAAGTAGAGCATTAGCATTAACAGTCGATTGCAATTCACGATATGTAAATTCAGACCCAGAAAAAGGAGCATCCATAGCCGTTGCTGAAGCTGCAAGAAATATTGTCTGTTCGGGTGCTAAGCCTCTAGCCATTACCAATTGTTTGAACTTCGGTAATCCTTACGTTCCAGAAGTGTATTGGCAATTTGTCAAAGCAATTCAAGGCATGGGCGCAGCATGTAAAGCTTTTGGAACACCTGTTACAGGTGGAAATGTGAGTTTTTACAACCAAACTCAAGTGGGCTCCGAAACCATTCCCGTTTTTCCAACTCCAACCATTGGTATGTTGGGTTTATTAGAAGATAAATCGAACCAGATGGGATTGGCATTTCAAAAAGCGGATGATTTAATTTATCTGATTGGTGAAAGTCGTAACGATATTAATTCTTCACAATACCTAACTACAATTCATAGTGTTCGTCAAAGTCCTGCGCCGTATTTTAATATGGAAGAAGAATTGGATATGCAACATGCGGTTTTAAAGTTGATTGAAAGTAAATTGCTTGTATCGGCGCATGATGTTTCTGATGGAGGATTATTTACCACCCTTGCAGAATCGAGTTTTATAAACAAATTGGGATTCAAATTGACGAGCGATGATTCAGTTCGTACCGATGCATTTTTATTTGGAGAAGCCCAAGGCCGCGTTGTTGTCTCCGTTTCTCCTGAAAAAGAAGAAGAGTTTGTGGAATTTATGGCTTTGACAAATGTTCCATTTAGTTTGGTTGGTTCAGTTACAACATCTGAAGTTATTGTTGATGAAGTATCTTGGGGGCAGATGGACGAATTTGAACATGGTTATCAAAATTCTCTGTCGGATATCATGGATTAATGATGTATGAGGAAAATCTGCATCGGCCTATTCATGCGTGGAACGAAGATGATCGACCGCGTGAAAAATTGCAGCTAAAAGGGAAACGCAGTTTAAGTGATGCTGAGTTGATCGCAATTTTGCTTGGTTCGGGCACACGAAAAGAAAGTGCAGTTGATTTAGCGCGTAGAATTTTAGATTTGGCCGATAATAACCTAGTAGAATTAGGTAAGTTGAGTCTATCTCAATTGCAACGTATTTCAGGTGTTGGTCCGGTGAAAGCCATTACTTTAACTGCTGCATTGGAACTAGGCAGTCGGCGACAAGTGAGTTCATCCAAGTCGAAGCAAAAAGTGTCAAACAGCCAAGATATCTATGAGATTTTTGGTCCACGTATAGGAGATTTGAATCATGAGGAATTCTGGCTGATGTGCTTAAATCGGAACAATGCAATCATTGGAACTACTCGCATTGGTTCAGGAGGAATTTCTGCTACGGTTGCCGATATTAGAATCATGTTGAAGTATGCCATTGAGAATTATGCTTCGTCCATGATTCTTTGTCATAACCATCCTTCGGGTAATTTAAAACCAAGTAATGCCGACATTAAGTTAACCACTGCAGTCAAAGAAGCAGCAAGTTTTATGGATATTGCCTTGCTCGATCATATTATCGTTACTGACTCATCGTATTACAGTTTTGCTGATGAGAAGATGATTTAATGGGGTAGGCGATTTTAATATATAGGATAATATTAGGAATTGAAATTTCTACAGAACAGTGTTTTTTAAATAAATTACAATTGCGGAATATAGATCATTACGAATTTTAGTTTCAATTGTTTATTAGTTAGAGGTTATTTTATAAAAACTACACAATGAACTACAACGACAAAAAATTCAGACCAATTAGCAATACCGAAAACGGAGAAACTTCAAACGATACTCTATTTCATTACAAGCAAGTCGGAAATATTTTAAGCTATGAATATTCAGGAGGAAAAATTAAATATGGACATTTAATTGGTTTGGTTGACCATTTAGGAAATATAGATTTGCGTTATCATCAAGTAAATGACAAAGACGAATTGATGACAGGAATTTGCATTTCAAAGCCAGAAATTCTTGAAAATGGAAAAATTCGTCTTCACGAAAATTGGGTA
>JBIPLZ010000374.1:0-2738 GCA_044369395.1 Flavobacteriales bacterium
TTGGTAAATCGTTCCTTTTACTATTCTATTTTCAGCACTTTAAAAAACAAGAATAATCTGGTCGTGTTGATTCTTTTCATCACCTGCTTTCTAACAGGCATGATGCTTTACATTAAACCAATTACTTTATTTTTTGGATTCGAATCCTTAAGTGTTTTCCAATTGGGATTCTCACTATTGATAGGATTCAGTAGTGTTATTTGGTTCGAATTCGCCAAGTACTTCCGAAGAATTTTCTCGAATTAAACGTTTAATATAATTGCAGCATAATTCGACCAACTCAATTGATCGGCAAAGGATTTCACCTTGTTTGCTGGAATCGGATTTTCAATGAATCGCTCAAGAGTTTCGGCCATACTTTGCACATCGGCGGCTTCAGCCAAATATCCATTTTCACCATCCACAATGGCATTAGCAAAATGTCCAACGCGTGTTGCAAGAATGGGCTTTTGAAAATTGTAAGCGATTGATTCAACGCCCGATGGTGTTGCGTATTCGTAAAAATTCACCACGGCATCGCTCACTTGAAAATAGCGATTTACTTCTTCGTTCGGAATGAATTTATTGACGACAACCACTTGTTTTTCAATGCCCAATTGAGCAATTAATTCGAGTGGACGGTAATCGCGTTCTTGGTCTTTACTGCGAATAAAAATGGATTTCAGTAAGCGGAACAAGGTTGTTTGAATGCGAACGCGTGTGCTGGTTTTGTCGACTGTATCCCAAAACGATTCACCTACTATAAGCAAACTTGCTTCAGGATGCGCTTTCGCAATCTTTGCAAACGATTCAATGGCATAATGCAAGCCTTTGTATTTGCGAATAAATCCAAAAAACAAGAAAACCGTTCTGCCCAAGCCCCATTCCTTTTTCAAGGCTTCAATATCCAATGTGGGATTGGGCTTGAAGATGTCGTAAATGGGATGATAGAGTTTCAAAACACTTCGTTTCTGGGAGGAGCGAATTCCATCGTTCGACTCAAACACATCGATTTCAGGAAGAAAATTCCGGAATTCTTCGAGGGTAATTTCACCATGCATGATATAGGAATCGGCACTGAGCAAGGCATAACGCGTGAGTTTTTTGTCGAGTGCTCCGGTTTCTTTCTGCACCACATTGTGCACATCAAACAGGATTTCGGTTTTTGGAGAAAGTGATTTCACCTTACGAGCAATCCATCCCATGGGCAAACCTTGAATGGCAATGGCCCATTGAAATATGACTTTGTTGGGTTTGCACGAAGCTATGAATCTGGCTGTTGCTGCCCAAGAAAAAGGATTGTTGTAATTGCAGAGGTAATGGACTTTAATGTGTGTGCCTTCTAACAAATCGGCTTTACTCGAGCGATCTATAAAATCGCGGGGAATGATGGCTGGATATTGCTGCGTCCAAGAAACCAAATCGACCTGAGCACCTTGTTGTTCTAAAGACTTTGCAAGCGATAAAGTAAAGTTCGCAATTCCACCTTTAAACTGAGGACCTGGACCGAATACTATGATGCGTTTCATGCGGATTGGCGCTTGGTTGATGCGATTCGGTGTAAACTTAATTTTTATTTACTTCAGCTTCGATTCTAAGACACGAATTTCACGAGACGGAGATCCTCCTTCGTACAAAATACGGTGAACGAAATCACAAATAGGCAAATCTACGTTTAATGATTTATTGATTTCCATAAGTGAATGGACTGCATAAAAACCTTCGGCAATCATATTCATTTCGAGTTGTGCCGATTTAACCGTGTAACCCTTTCCAATCATTTGTCCAAAAATACGGTTACGACTAAATTGCGAATATGCAGTTACGAGAAGGTCGCCGAGGTAAGCACTTTCGTTAATATCGCGATTCGGATTTGGAGCAGCTGCATCTAAAAAGCGTTTCATCTCTTGCATGGCATTGGAAACCAAAACCGCCTGAAAATTATCACCATAATTCATTCCGCGGGTAATACCTACAGCCAGTGAAATGATGTTTTTCATGACCGTTGCATACTCAATTCCCTGCACATCGTTATGAATAGAATGCGTATGAATGAAACGGCAGTTTAACATATGCGCCATGCGTTGTGCTAGGTCTTCATCAACAGCCGATACTGTTAAATAAGACTGACGTTCCATCGCTACTTCTTCGGAATGGCATGGTCCAGCAATGATTCCTATTTGGTGAGAATGAATATGTAATGATGAAAATAAATAATCGGAAATGATCTCGTGCCTTTCGGGAATCATGCCTTTGATGGCGGAGAAGATTGATTTTCCTTTCAATGCATCTTTGGGCAGTTGTGAAAGTGTTTGATGAACAAATGCAGCAGGCAAAGCCAAAATGACAATGTCTGCTCCTTCAACAACCTCGAGCAAGTTTGCATTGGGAAGAATTTTATTTACATCAATCTGAATATCACTTAGATACCGTGGATTGTGTGCGAACTTTTGGATATGCTGAACCTGTTCTTCCGAACGCATCCACCAATGCACAATGCTTGGACCTTCATTTAATATTTTAACGATGGCGGTTGCCCAACTTCCTGCGCCAATAACAGCAACAGCGGGCATATGAGAAGATGGTTGATTGGTCATCGATTAAGCCAAAGCAGGTGTTTGAAAAATCTCTTTCAATTTCCCAACCGTGAAATCGATATCTTCTTTGGTGTTGTATTTACTGAATGAAAAACGCACATTGTGTCGAGCCGGATCGCATTGCAAAGCGCCCAATACATGCGATCCAATATTACTTCCTGA
>JBIPLZ010000375.1:0-2732 GCA_044369395.1 Flavobacteriales bacterium
TGAAAATGATCGTGTTTACCAGGTCTGGACACAACAAAATCTCACAAATCCACAACAAATTAATCTCATTGCAGAAGAAAACATTGAGTTTCTTTCGAACGTTTTTAAAGAGAGTAACGAACTTGTTTTTAGTCTCTCTTCAGATGAAAATTTCATATATGTAAACCCTGCCTTTTCCCATACTTGTGGCATTTCTGAGGAGAAATTACTTCAATTGAAATTGCACGATGTATTGAATCAACTGCATGATGATGCTGACGATTATACGGAAGCATTTCGATCTGCTTGGCAAGGTATTCCTCAACAGTTTATAGGCACGTTCAAACAATCGAAAGGAAATGTCATTTGGTTTCGTTTTACTGTTACGCCCATGATGGCTTCTGGACACGTGGTGGGCGTTTATGCAAGTGGTTTCGACGTAACTAATGAAATCGTTCATAAGCGTTTAGATAATTTCGTAGATCGATTATTGTTACCTTTTGAAAGTAAATCGGGTTTGAAAGAGAATTTAACCCAGATGCTGGAAATTATATGCAAGCGTTATGATTGGGAGTGTGGCGAATGTTGGTTGCCAGATCAGCAACAGCGAAAAAACAGATTGTTTGCTCATTATTACCCTCAAAACGATTCCTTCCGTGATTTCCTGGCTATCTCATCAACCCTTGAATTAACAAATGAAGAATCCGATTCTCTCCGAACTTTCAAAGGGAATGCCTTATCACATCAAGTAAAAAACTTTTTCCTCAATGCTAATTTTCCTCGTAAAAGCTGGGCGGAGAAAGCAGGTTTAGAAAGTGGGTTTTCCTTTCCTATTGTTTGTGATGGCCGTTTAGTTGCAACGCTTACTTTTTTCCATTCAGGCAAAGAAATCGTTAACGAATCGGAGATTATTCAATTAATTCAACTCTTATCAAATCAACTAGGAATTCGCATCGAACGAAGCCGTTTGGATTACGATTTCAATCAGGTTTTTGAGCTTGTTCCCGACTTTATTTGTTTGTTAGATGTTTCAGGTCGTTTTTTCAAAGCCAATCGTCACCTTCGAGACACATTAAGGATAACTTCTGAAGTTCTAACCACATTGTCCTTCTTCGATTTTGTGGAAGAATCGTATATGGATATTACTCGCGAAGCTCTTCAGCGTTTAAAAACGAATTTGAAGGTGAATTGCGAGATTGCATTTACCGTAAATCAACAAACTTTCATTTTAGAATGGTCTTTAGCGTATAATCCGCAAGATGGAATTATTTATGGCGCTGCAAAAGATGTCTCTTTTAGAAAGAAAATGTTGGAAGAGCTTCGGCATAATAACGATCGATTTAAATACATTTCGCAAGCAACCAATGATGTGATTTTTGAGTGGGATATTCCTCAGGATTCCATAGAATGGGGTGATAATTTCAAACGTTTGTTTGGACACGATACTCAGAATCACAACAACTACAATGGCTGGAAATCATTTATTCATCCAAGTGATACCGATCGTATTCATAATAGTTTACACACAACCCTGCATCATGGTGATTCGTTATGGACCGATGAGTTTCGTTACCGATGTGCAGATGGCTCGTATAAATTCATTTTAAATCGTGGAATTTTTCTTCGTAATTCCAAAGGAGAGACGATTAAAATGTTAGGTGCGATGCAAGACATAACAGCATTGAAAGAGAGTGAAGAAACCTTGGTTCATTTGAACGACGCCTTGCAAGTTAGAGCCAAACAATTACAGGGTTTTAATAAGGAATTAGAGCAATTTGCCTATATCGTTTCGCACGATTTGCAAGAGCCATTGCGCATGATTTCCAGTTTTATGCAATTGCTTCTTTCGAGTAATGATATTGAGAAAAACGAAAAGTCTGAACAATACATCAATTTTGCCATTGATGGTGCTATACGCATGAAACGACTTATTCAAGATTTACTCACGTATTCGCGCGTTGGAACAACCGAGGAAGATTTTGCAGCAATTAACCCCAATCAAATTGTATCCGATACGTTACGTGTTTATCAGCAGGTGATTCGCGATAAGAAGGCCCTTATTCATGTCGAACAGTTGGATGATATTCGTGGAATTCCTTCATTGATTGGCCAAGTATTCGATAATATCATTTCGAATGCCTTGAAGTATTGTGATAAGCCCTTTCCCGAAATTAGTATTTCATCGACCTGTACTGAAACGCATGTTGTGTTTTGCATTAGAGACAATGGAATTGGTATTGACAGCAGGCATTTCGACACTATTTATTTGCCATTTAAGCGCCTCCATAATCGCAACGAATATTCTGGAACCGGTATTGGATTGGCGGTTTGTAAAAAGATCTCCGAAAAGCACCTTGGCGATATTTGGGTTGAAAGCATGCCAAAACAAGGAAGTAAGTTTTATTTCAGCGTTAAAAGAACGGTAGTTTAAGGGTAAAATTGGAATAAATTGAAAATATTAATTCAAATTGAATTACAATAAGTCTAAATGATCTCGTGCAGTTTCGTTATTGACACTTGCACAAGAATTATGGGCAAGATTCACACATAATTTAAGAAGTAAACCAAAAAACGTTTAAAATTTCGTGATAATTTAAAAATAACATTATGAAAAATATCATCATCATTTTATTGTTGCTTTTAGGAATAAATTATTGTGGGAAAGGTCAAACATCTTTGGATAGCTTAAGATTAGTTATACCATTTGGACATACAAATAGCATTGAAGATTATAATCTGAATTCAGATGGAAG
>JBIPLZ010000376.1:0-2730 GCA_044369395.1 Flavobacteriales bacterium
TCTGAGCGACGCCAACGGAATAACAAATCGCTATGCAGCATATTTCGACAGCAGCATTGCCTTTGTTGATACAATTACACATTACCGCTATTATCTAGTTTCAAAACCAATAAGCAATTATCAACATGGAATCATTGAACATGCTGCGAATCCATATGGGAAGGGTTTTGAACTCATTGAAAAGAATGGGAAACCCTTTATCCTAAAAAGCACGAACGATTCCACATTTCAAGACAATGCCCAACTTCCTTTAACACAATGGGCAAATCAGCTTAACCCGATTGAAATTAAAAACCCATCTCCAACAAAACAGGTTGTTCCAAGCCCCGAAGTTCCTAAAGTTCGAAAAATAGTGGTGTTTGGAGATGATAAAACCAAGACGGAAATATCACCATTCAAAAACGAAACGAGTATAGGGTCCGATACATTCAAACTCACGCGTCAGCGTTTTTATGAAACAGCTTATTATACTGATTTTTTAACTACCCAGCTCGATCGTGGTTTCTTAAATCAAACCTACCAACCTTTTTCAGAAAGTGGCTTCCAAAATCCTCCAATTAATGGACTATTTCGTGTTGGCCTATCCGATTTATTTGAGGATTACCGGATAACTGGAGGGATTCGTTTAGCTGGAAATTTAACCGGAAATGAATATCTGCTTGCTTTTCAATCGCAAAAAAAACGCCTCGACCGGACATTCATACTTCACCGACAAGGATTACAAAGTAATTTAATTGACGGCACTCGTGTGCTTCTTCACACAGTAAGTGGGAAATTATCGTATCCATTTAGTGAGGTGGCTCGCATTGATGGAAGTCTATCATACAGAAACGACCGAACTGTTTTTATTTCAACTGACTTAGCCAATCTTTTGAGGCCAACCAATTTTGCACACTGGGGTATGGCAAAAACCGAATTTGTTTTCGATAACACATTCCCAGCAGGACTTAATATGATGACCGGTACCCGATTTAAAATCACTGCCGAACATTTCCATCGATTAGAAGAACGTAAAACTTCTGTAACCGTTATTGGAGCAGACTTTAGGCAATATGGTCGCATTATGCGTGAAATGATTTGGGCGGCCCGATTAGCTGGAGCGACCTCTTTTGGTCCAAATAAGGTGATGTATTACTTGGGCGGTGTTGACTCTTGGTTTGTGCCGAAATTCGACAATTCACTTGCATCAGACCCCAATCAAAAATACATGTTTCAAACCTTGGGAACCAATGTTAGAGGGTTTTATCAAAATTTTCGAAATGGCTCAAGTTTCGCGGTTATTAATACTGAAGTCCGATGGAATATTTTACGCTATCTATTTAAATTTCCATTAAAATCGGACTTTCTAAACAACATTCAAATTGTAGGTTTCGCCGATGCGGGAACCGCTTTTACGGGTTCTTCTCCCTATTCGGATGACAATACATT
The DNA here is from genome assembly GCA_044369395.1 of Flavobacteriales bacterium. Classification (GTDB taxonomy): domain Bacteria; phylum Bacteroidota; class Bacteroidia; order M30B66; family M30B66; genus CALQRR01. The sequence goes on from JBIPLZ010000376.1 coordinate 1,429, forward strand.
CAATCAAAAAACCATAGAGAGTGGGCCAATCAAAGTGGTTTTGAAGAATCAGCGAGAGCCCCTTGTTGCTGGCTTCGGAATGGGTGTAAGGACGCGCATACTTGGTTATTTTGTTCGCTTAGATATGGCGCGAGGTTTAGATGATGGTATTTTATTACCTTCGGTTCTATATCTTTCATTCTCTAACGATTTCTAAAAACAATGTCAAAAAAAACACCCATGGGCATTACAACAATTATTATTCTGCTTGTTATCGGTTTGTTTGCAGGTATTGCAAGCGGACTTGTAGGAATTGGAGGAGGAATTATCATTGTTCCTGCGTTGGTTTATTTTCTAAGTATGTCACAACAAGGCGCCCAAGGAGTTTCTATTGGCATGTTGCTCATGCCCGTTGGATTTTTGGCCGCATACAATTATTATACTGCAGGAAGTTTAAACTTCAAATACAGTTTAATTATTGGAATTACCTTTATAGTAGGAGCTTGGATTGGGTCTAAGATTTCCTTACAGATTTCACCCGACACCATGCGTATTATTTTCGGTGTTTTTATTTTGTTGATTGCGTTGAAAATGATTTTCAACAAATAGAGATTAAATGGATTCAACTATTAAACAGCAAATTCAGGAAGAAGCCGCTCGTGTTTTTCCTATCGTTCAAATCATACGACGCCATATACATCAGCATCCGGAACTTTCTTTTGAGGAAATCAAAACGAGTCAATATGTTGCAAGGAAATTAACCCAATTTGGGATTGAATTTACTTCGGGATGGGTTGGAACAGGCATTCGGGCGGTTATAAAAGGAAAAGGGAAAGGAAAGACAATCGCTCTTCGTGGAGATATGGATGCATTGCCAATTTTGGAAACAAATGAAACAGTTTACACATCGGTGAATGCGGGTGTTATGCATGCATGCGGACACGACGTGCATACCGCTTGTGTTTTGGGCACTGCCATAATTTTACAGAAATTAAGTGATTTGTGGTCGGGTGAAGTGGTCCTTATCTTTCAACCTGGCGAAGAAAAACTTCCTGGTGGTGCGCGATTGATGTTGGAAGCCGGAATTTTTGATGATGTTCACCCTACATCTGTTCTTGCTCAACATGTTTTTCCATCATTACCTGCTGGCAAAGTTGGTTTTCGAGCTGGTAAGTACATGGCCTCCACCGATGAGTTATACATTACAGTTCGTGGAAAAGGAGGACATGGAGCCATGCCACATCAAGTGCATGATCCCATTGTGGCAAGCGCGCAAATTATACTTTCGCTTCAGCAGGTTTGCAGCAGACTTGCGGCGCCCGG
>JBIPLZ010000049.1:0-10160 GCA_044369395.1 Flavobacteriales bacterium
TGATTTAATTTTGTGTCGAAATAACGCGAAACAAAACGATGTGTTGCTGATGAGGATTTTTTTAACATTTTTTTTGTTTAAACCATGAGCAACAACCCAGGAGGAAAAACAATTTCTTTCATTAGTGGAATATTAATCGGTGTTTTTGCCGGTCTTGGCTTGTTCTTTCTGGTGCTGGTTGGATTCAATCCATTACGTTATTTTAGTGACTCTAACGCAGGTCAAACGCAGGATACTTTAGTTGATTTGAGGAAAAGTCCCACAGAGCCGTTTGTTAAATCTGCTAAGCAAAACACTGAAACTGTTCCAACTGAAATCATTGAAACTGCGCAAGATTCTATAGTGCCATCAAATCAATTAGATAGTATTGCAACTTCAGATATTTCGAATTCTGAATTCAATTCCGAGGAAATTATTGTGAAGCGTGATGAGTTGATTGAATCCCGATTATTGAAATTAACATTCGTAAATCGGAATGCAGTAAAAGGAAAAACAGATTCCTTGATTAGTGTTTTTCAAGGTTCGAGTTCTCAATCGCCCGAATATAGAATTGAATTTTGGCGCTCCCCAATCAATTACCGCGGTTTTAAATTTATTCGAAATGCCATTGTGACATTTGGACTTGATCCAAACGAATCGAGCCGATTATTTCAAGTAGAGGATAAGTTTTACCTCAAACATGGCATATCAGTTTACCGATTATTTACGACTGAGAAATTTGAGCCATTCTCTAAGGTAATTGATGAAAATCTTATTAAACAGCTTCGTTGATGTTAATTAAATTCCAAAAATTCCAAGCTACTGGAAACGATTTTATTCTAATCGATGACCGTGATCGAAAATTCGATGTGCAAAATAGCAGTCTCATTCAAACAATTTGTCACAGAAAGTTTGGTGTTGGTGCCGATGGTCTCATTCTTTTTCGCTCGGAACCGGGAGTTGATTTTAGGATGATTTATTTTAACTCGGATGGATACGAAGGTTCGATGTGTGGAAACGGTGGTCGATGTGCAGCCGCTTTTGCTGCTCAGTTTTATTTAGGAAAACAGCAATTCAACTTTAATGCATTTGATGGTTTGCATTCTGCCGATTTAATAGCATCGAAAGAAAAAGGATACATCGTTCGTTTGCAGATGCAACAAGTTCAATTGCCAGAACTTATTGATAACGATTTATTGCTCGATACAGGTTCGCCGCATTATGTTCGTTTTGTTCAAGATGCTGGTTCTATTGATGTTGCTTCGGAAGGTAGAATGATTCGAAACTCTCAACGTTTTTTACGCGAAGGAGTGAATGTAAACTTTGTGGAAGTGCATCGCGATTCGCTTACTGTTCGGACCTATGAACGAGGCGTTGAAGACGAAACTTTATCTTGTGGAACGGGTGTTACGGCTTCTGCCATTGCATCTTTTGTGAAAGGTTTTATTCCGTCTCAATCCATTAAGGTGTTTACGCGTGGTGGCGATTTGGAAGTATCGTTCGTTCCTACTTCGGAAGGCGATTTCGCTGATGTATTTCTTACTGGCGAAGCAATGCCTGTTTTCAGTGGCGAAATTGAAGTCTAATGCCAGATTATCCTATTTCGGGAATTGTTCCTTTTGAATTGCCTCTTGCAGATTCTGCATATCTGTTAATTCTTCATGCAGATAAACAGCCAGTGCATCTCACGTTGGTTGTTGAAAAGCTATTTTATTCGCTGACCTACAAAAATTGCGATACCGATTTACCAATCGAGAAAATCCTAAAGATGATTTACATCAAAAAGATTCCGTGTCTTTGGATTAAACTCAAACAGCCGACCATTCCATTGAATGCTGAAGATGTTAGCGAAATCTTCAAACAATTTCCTCCTTTGCAAGCCAATCAATCATGTCTTAATCCAATTTGGGAATTGTTGAAATTGCATTATGACATTCCCCTCGGGAAACCGCTTGTTTTCGGACTTCTCGACTCCCTCAAAGAGCATCAACTTATCGAACAAATTTCTTCTTCCTTTCTCCCAAATTCAGAAAGTGGAAATTTCTCCATGAAACGTTATGAAATCGATGTTGTTGAAGATCGGATTATTAAGCTTCAAAAGCAATCAAATCTCAGGAAGAACGCATAATTCTTCAATGTTCAATTAGCTATTCAGAAACTTCTCTACTTGACCTTTTAATTCAGGAAGTTCGCGACAAACAATCGTCCAAATTACTTCGTCTGAAATATTATCATAGCTGTGTATTATTCTATTTCTTGTACCAATGATATTCTTGGCATTTTCAAGATTGAAATTGGGTTCTATTTTCAATATTCTAGAAACAGCTTCTCCGATTATTTCTATATTCCTTTCCACTGCTTTTTTAGTCTTCAAATCCTTTTTATAAGCAATGAAATCTCTATTCTCGCCTAGAAATTGATTAATTTCATCAACGCATTGAAGGATGTCCAGCAGCCATGTCTGAATCCTAATGTCCATAAAGTTTTACCTTCGTCTTTTCTAATTGCTCTCTAAAAAACCGGTTTCGTATTGCTCTTTCCTCGATCAAATCCACTTGCCTCTTAAATATCTCTTCCAACCTTGACTTCAAGTTGAAATAAAGATCTGTGTACTTAAATGGATCACTTTCATCAAAGTCAACAACTAAATCAACATCTGAGGAAGGATTGAAGTCGTCTCTGGTAACTGACCCAAATGCAAACAAGGATTTCACTTTGTTCTCTATACAAAGTTCTTGAATCTTATCAATCTCTTGCTTTTCAATATGCATTTCCAAATGTATGGTTTAATCCTTGACTTTCAAAATAGTATTGGCCAAATCAACATCTACTGTCTTGATTCACATCCATAAAAAAACGGGATTTCCTCCATATGAAGAAACCCCGGTTGTAAATCGATTAAAAATTTTATTGCAACACAATCTGTTTCACGGCAATGATTTCGCCCTGCGGATCGAGAATGTATAGCACATACAAACCATTACCACCCCAGTTGCTGAGGTCTAAGGTAACTTCAGTTTGGGTGATGTTTTGGTTGTATACTTCTTGACCAATGCTGTTGCTAATACGCATGGTGTAACCTCCTAAAATACTCACATTGCCATTGTTGATGGTGATTTGAGAACCAGCCGGATTTGGATACACCAAAAAGGTATTTTCCTGCGCCGGTTGCACGCCCGTAATGAGTGTGTTGATGATGAGCGTATCGGTGGTGCTTACTGAAACCGTGTCGTAAATGGTAACATACGTTGTATCGTAAATGCTAAACGTACAAGCATTGAGTGTGTATAGTTCTTGAACTTCTTCGGCAGTAAGGGCGCGATTCCAGATTCCTATGTCGTCGAGGTGTCCCACAAATCCCTTCGAATCGTATGGTTGAGGATTAGGTTGTTGTGAAAACCCATTCCCAAACTTTAAAGCACCTTCAAAAGTTGATGGATTAATAATTGTCTCAGTTGCCTCAACTTCCCCGTTCACTAAAAGCTTAACGTCATTATTTGTATAGTCATAGATAACTGTAATCATGTTCCAGTTATTATCATTTACATTAGATGTTGATGTTGCCAAATTGCCATTATTATCATCACCAGTAAATACTTTCCCTTGCTCGTTAAAGGGATAAATATTCCCAACTAAATGCAATCGATTGTTTTCATTGGCATTCGATGTATTATAAATTTCTGGATAAGGAGTAAAAATAGTATCACAACGAAGCCAACAATTAAAAGTGTAATTTTCACAAAAAGGCATACTGTCTATTAGCACATTATCGCCAATACCATCAAAATCATATGCCGAATTCGCCACCCAAAAACGATCCTCCGTCAAGGTTGCTCCATTCACCGTTCCGTCGTTTCCATTTCCACTTTCATCATTCGCATTGCCGCAAAATGGCCAGTAACCAACAAGGCCGTTTTGTAAATTGCTCGGCAAAGGATTGCAGGCACTTGGCGGGTTAACTGGCTCACCAGTGTATAAGGCTGTAATTTCTTCCTGCGAAAGGGCGCGGTTGAAGATTGCGATGTCGTCAACAAGACCATAGAATGAACCTTGTGGCAATTGATTGCCGTTACCAACTCTAAGATACATCCAGTCAGTTTGTGCTTGCTGAGAATTAAAGTCATTCGTTGAATCAACTAAATTTCCATTGAAATATAATTTATTTTGGTAGTTTTCATTTACCAAAGTTATATGTAACCATTCTAAAGGCTGAGTAAGTGCTCCAACTTCACCAAATGGAGATATTCCAATTTCTGTCAAATATGCTCCAAAGCTAATTGGCCCTCCAGTGTTACCAAACTGCATGGTTAAATGATTATTGCTACTTTCGAGAATTGTTGGGTATTGCGCAACCAATGAGTCGTTTTTAGCCCAAATGCTTATTGTAAAATCTGATTGAAATAAAAAATTATTTATTGGTAACATTACATTTGAACCATAAATATTAGTTTTTAATGCTCTTTCTATATTCCCATTCCTATCAACTCCGTAACTATTTGATGGAGATGGATTAAGGTAAAAGGCTGAGCCGTTAAAAAGATAATTATAACCATCGTTCCCATTCCCACTCTCATCATTTGCATTGCCGTTGAATGGCCACCAGCCAACCAAGCCATCGGCAGGTAAATAAGCGGGCAGACTTTGCCCAATACTAGCGGAAGCAACGCATATGAGTGCAGCCGCAGTTAAAAGTACATTTTTCATTTTTTTGTTTGATTTTTTAAATCCCGCTCGTCCCGCAGCAAGGGTTTTAAAAAAATCAGCGTGGGACAGTTGAAGATACTTGCGGTTGAGGGAGTCGAAGCCCTTGAAGCAGAGTATAGCAACGCCCACGCCTTTTGACGTGAGCGTTTCGCTAGATACTCCCCGCTTCAATTAAAATTTCGACTTTTCAACCGCAGGAAATCAGCAAAACGCTGATATTTTTATATAAAATGCTTGTTTTTAATTCATTTGTTCGATTTTGACTCTGCGAAATTATAGTTTTCTTTTGAATGTATACTAAAAGTTTTGCTTTTAAGCGGTTAGGAAAAATCAAGATTTTAAGAAAACACGTTTCTAAAATCCTATTTTTTCCTTTTCATCTCATAAACCATTTTGCCAATTTCATTTTACCATTGAACGGTGCGTATCGAATTGGGATATCTGGAAAATGTAAAAATGGAATGAAGCGAAATTGAATTTTATTTGTCTGATTCTTTTAACGCTAATTCAATTATGTTTTCAGATATTCTAAATCCATTAGACTTAAGTGCAATGATGTAAAACGAAATGTCGCTTATGTGATTTTCTTTTTTTGCTCTAACTAAAACTCCTAGAGTACCAGTATATTTCAACTCTAGTTTAAGAGCTTCTTTTCTTCCTTTCAAATCATCTAAAATTAGAAGGGAATTTGAATTTTCTAGGCCAAGCGCAATAGCTGAAGCTTCTCCTGGGTCTAAATAACTTAACAATATTTTTTGAACGTTTACATCGTGAACCTCTTTGATATCAATAAAATCTGGGAGTGGCAAATCGTATTCTTTTGCAATGATATTCGTGATATAAATCTTTTGATAGACTTTTTCAAGAATCCATAAAGCATTTATATTCGATAATGCAATTAAGCAACTGGAGTCTGCAATTATAATTGTACTAGGCATTCTGAATGTCGTTTAATAAATCATCATCTGATTCACTAAAAAGCGACACACCATATTTCCCTATAATTTCAATGAAAGCCCTCTTTGACAATCCCGCCATTTCGGCTCCTTGTCCCGCCGTAATGATTCCATCTTCATAGAGTTTTGAAGAAATGTAAACAACTAAATCATATTCCTTTATAGCTATGTTTTCGGGCAGGTTAACTGTGACTTTCATCTTAGGTAATTTCTAAAGCCAAGATACAAATTTTGGTAATAACCAACATGTTGATGAAATCATGCAATTCAAAATTCTTCATCATCTCATAAACCATTTCGCCAATTTGATTTTGCCTTTGAACGGTGCATATCGAATTGGGATATCTGGAAAGAATCCGGTTCGGGTGATGGATTTTTTATGGCTAAACGTTTCGAATCCATAACGTCCATGGTAATTGCCCATGCCGCTATAACCAACACCACCAAAAGGCAAATCTGAATTCACTAAATGAATCATCAGCATATTCACTCCTCCTCCACCAAAACGGATGTTCGAGTGATAATAGGCTTCTGTTTTCTTATTGGAAGTAAACACATAACATGCAAGCGGATAAGGGTGTTTTGCAATATGAGTTAACACTTCTTCCTTAGTTCGGTAGCGAATAATGGGTAAAATTGGACCGAAGATTTCTTCTTGCATGCAACTGGCTCCTTCTTCCAAATCAGTCAAAAGTGTTGGTTCTATAAATAACGTTTCAGCATCTGTTTTTCCTCCCGAAACCACTTTCCCCTGACTTAAATACGTGTTCAAAATGTCAAAGCGTTTTCGGTTTATTACTCTTCCGTATGAATCGCTTTTTGAAGCATCTTCTCCAAAGAATTGCTTCACCCAATGCGTGTATCTCTCAATAAATTCATCCGCCACATCATCATGAATCAATAAATAATCAGGCGCAATGCATGTTTGTCCAGCATTCCAGCATTTAGCCCATGCAATGCGTTTGGCTGAAATGGAAATATTTGCATCCTCGGCAACAATAACCGGACTTTTCCCTCCCAACTCCAACGTCACAGGACTCAAATGCTCAGCTGCCATTTTCATCACTTCTTTGCCAACAGCAACGCTTCCTGTAAAGAAGATGTGGTCGAAACGGTATTTTTGGATAAGTTCAGGACCAATCAATGCTCCCGGTCCTTGAATGACACAAACGAATTCACTTGAATAAATGGAGGTGAGAATTTTTTCAATCAACTGAGCGGTTGCAGGTGCTTGATTGGATGGTTTAATAAAAACACAATTTCCAGCAGCAATTGCACTCAGCAAGGGCGCCATGATTAACATAAACGGATAATTCCACGGACCAATAATCAAAACAACTCCAAGTGGATCTTTCAGGACAAAACTGCTAGCAGGAAAATGAACAAAGGGTGTGGAAGTATATTCTGGATTACTCCATTCATCCAAATGATGAAGGGTGTGGTTTATTTCCATCTTCAACGTGCCAATTTCACTCGCATACGCTTCATACGCGTGTTTACCCAAATCAGCATTGAGTGCATGAAGTATTTCATCTTCATGGAGCTTAATGGCTTCCGATAATTTTAGTAGTTGGGATTTACGAAATGAAACATCCCGAGTCTTTCCGGAATTGAAAAAGGCTTGTTGTGATTGATAAAGAGTTTCAATCGATTGAGAAGTGCTCATAAGCTAAATGAGTGAAATAGTAATTGTTCAATGAACTTTTAGAAATCGTGCAACGGCATCAGCGCAGTTTTGTCCATCCATAGCAGCAGAAACAATCCCACCGGCATAACCAGCACCTTCTCCGCATGGAAAAAATCCTTGCTTTTCGATATGTTGTAAAGTTTCAGGGTCTCTGGGAATCCTTACAGGTGTAGAGGTTCTAGATTCTACCGCATGAAGAACCGCCTCGTTTGTATAATATCCCCGCATTTTTTTTCCAAAAGCAGGAAATGCAAGTTTCAATCGGTTGGATATAGAATCGGGCAAAATCGTTTGCAATTGAATCGACTTGATTCCCGGTTGGTAAGACGAATCGGGCAATGATTTACTCAATCGTCCTTCCGAAAAATCGACCATACGTTGTGCCGGTGCTGTTTGATTTCCGCCTCCTGCTTGGCAAGCCGCTTGTTCGATGGATTGCTGAAATTTCATTCCTGCCAATGGTCCAAAAGCTTCAAATGCTTTCAAATCTTCGGGTTTTACTTCTACAACAATTCCGGAATTCGCAAAAGGATTGTTGCGTTTCGAAGGTGACCATCCATTGGTTACAATTTCGCCTGGCGAAGTAGCACAAGGCGCTATAATTCCACCAGGACACATGCAAAAAGAGTAGACTCCTCGTCCTTGAATTTGTTCTACAAGCGAGTAGGAGGAGGGTGGCAAATAGTCGCCACGGTTGTCGCAGTGGTATTGAATAGAATCTATTAACTCTTGAGGATGTTCGGCGCGAACTCCCAATGCAAATGGTTTAAATTCGAGAGATACACCTGCGGCATGAAGCATTTCATAAATATCTCGAGCCGAATGTCCGGTGGCAAGAATCATTGCCTTTGCTTGAATATGATCGCCATGTTGGTTTTGCACTCCCGCAAATGCACCTGCATTGAATTCAAATCCGCTGATGCGCGTATCAAAATGCACTTCACCTCCATGATTTAAAATCGTCTCGCGCATCGCAACGATGATTCCCGGTAGTTTATTGGTGCCAATATGTGGATGCGTTTCGATGAGAATTTCTTCGACGGCTCCATGTGCAAAAAACGTATCAAGAACCGAACGGATATTTCCTCGTTTGTTTGAACGGGTGTATAATTTTCCATCCGAATAGGTGCCAGCTCCTCCTTCTCCAAAACAGTAGTTTGAATCGGGATTTACGATATGCTCCTTGTTAATTTTGGCCAAATCGCGTCGTCGGTCCCGCACATTTTTACCACGTTCTAGAACAATGGGTTTTAATCCCAATTCGAGCAAACGCAATGCTGCAAAAAGTCCTGCTGGACCCGCTCCCACAATTATGACTTCTTGAGCATGAGCAACATTTTTGTATTCGGGAATTTGAATATGCGATTTGGGAATTTCTTCATTCACATACACCGCAATCTTTAAATTCACCTTTACGGAACGGCTTCTAGCGTCGAGTGAGCGACGAAGGGGAATGATATGAAGTTGATCGGTTTCGCTTAACTGAAGTTCTTTTCGAACATATTCTTTGAGCAGATTTGCATCGTACCCTAGCATGGGGCTCAGCGTTAACTGCAATTCTTGATGCATCGTTTTATTCGAAAGTAAAAGAAATATAAAAAGCTTTCGAACGAATACTTTGTAAACTAGATGTGAATAGATTGTTGTCTTGAACCAATAAGTTATTTAATCCATACGACATTTTAAACTCAGGTGTGAATTTAAAATACTGGGTATAAAAATCAAGTCCAAAGCCTATTTCGCAATTCAAATCGTTCTTTTTAAGCTTCAATATTTTCTCTCCTTTATCATCAACTTTATCTTGAGATGCTAAGTCAATTACTGGTTTAACTCCACCAATAACATAAGCTCTACCATTGTTCAGTCGGGCCGATTTAAACTTTAGCAACAAAGGAAATTCGAGAAAAGTAGATTCCACACTTTTGAATTTGGTGTCGGTCGTGGCAGAATCATTAATTAATGTTGGTGTTACGCGAAGTTGATAGATAAGTTTGCGTTCGCCAAATGAAAGGGTGGGTGTAAAACGTAAATCAAAGTTGTCGCCCAAATGCAAATTAGAAATTATTCCCAATGAAAAACCCATTCCCGCTTCAGGACTGATACTCAAAACAGAATCTACATCGCGCAAATCTCTAATGGGAGTTGCTACGAAATTAAACGAGTTAACTCCCAGTAAAAATCCAAAGTGAATGGTTTGCAAATCGTAGTTCTGCAGGTTCCATACTTTGCGATCTTTTTGTTGTGCTTGCAAAATAGATGTTGAAGCAACAATGGTAAGAACCCAAAATAAAAGAAAACGCTTTGTTAACAAGGTATATGATTTAGATGTTTTCAACGAATAAAAGCAATTGTTATTTTATTGCAGTGTACAAACTTACGATTCCAAATGTTAAACGTTGCGCTTTTAATTGTTTAAATCCACATTGATTAGCAATAGTTAAAAATTGTTCACCTTCAGGAAATGCAGAAACAGAATCATACAGATACTTGTATGCTGAATTATCCTTCGAAACTACTTTTCCCCACCAAGGACAAAAATACCGGAAATAGAAATCATAAAGTTGTTTTACTGGAAAAATTCTTGGACGAGAAAATTCAAGTATGACCAATTTGCCCCCGGGCTTTAAAACTCGGCACATTTCATCGAGGCCTTTGGTTAAATGTTCAAAATTTCGAACACCAAAAGCTACGGTAATTGCATCAAATTGATTTTCTGCAAATGGAAGATTTTCTGAATCTGCTTTTTGAAGTTTAATCAACGAACTGAGGCCTTTTTTCTCCACTTTAATTCGCCCAACCGAGAGCATTCCTTCAGAAATATCAACACCAATGAT
>JBIPLZ010000377.1:0-2728 GCA_044369395.1 Flavobacteriales bacterium
TATCGGGGCAATAAATACGAGAAAGCTCTAACATATTCAATGTCCCCGTTGCGTTTACACTGAAATCGGTTAGTGGTTCTTTTGCCGCCCAGTCATGGCTGGGTTGTGCAGCAGTGTGAATAACCAATTGAATGTCTTTTCCATATTCCTGAAAAATGCGTTCTAAATCGGTGTAATTTCGGATGTCGCAATTATGCGGCTTGAAATTCGAAAATTTTTCTTGCAATCTAGTGCGGTTCCAATCTGTAGAACTATCGTCTCCAAAAAAATAAGCGCGAAGGTTATTATCAATTCCAATAATCAAATCAAACTTATCCGCAAAAAACTCAACCGATTCACCTCCAATTAGTCCCGAAGAACCCGTAATTACTGCTATTTTCATGATTAACTTAAAAGTTTTTTCACACTATTTTCATTCTTTTTAACCCAGTCAAATATATCAATTAAAATTGTCCTTGAACTTGACTCGGGCTTCCATTCACAAATTGATTGAATTTTGGAATTATCGGTAATATATATGGGAATATCGGCTGCTCTGTTCTCTTCAACCCGATGAATTTTAATTTTATTTCCCGTGATATCTTCACACAATTCAGTAAGCTCAAACAATGAAACACTTACGTCGTTTCCGCCTCCAACATTAAAAATCTGCCCTTCAAATTTCGAGAAATCCCGAAGTTGCATTTTTACTAAAGCATACAAATCGTTGATATGCAGAATGTCTCTTAATTGAAGTCCTTGTCCTCCAAATCCTATATAGCTTAATTCTTTATTCCAAAAATGTTTGGCAAGCCACAAAACAACCACGCCTTGGTCGATTTTCCCCATTTGCCAGGGTCCGGTTAAAACGCCGCAACGATTAATGATTGACTTCAAACCGTAAAACTCGGAGAATTCCTGAATAAATAATTCAGATGCATATTTACTTGCTCCATAAAAAGAACGGGCGCCATCCATTGGGAAATTTTCGGCAATTCCATGTTTACTAACTCCCGAAAGGCTTTGCTCCTCATTTATTAAGAAGCGTGTTTCGCCTTGTGTATAGTTTATTTTAGAAAGATTTGAAATCGGATAAACGCGACTTGTCGACAGAAAAATGAATTTTGCTTTGTATTTTGATGCATAACCCAAGCAGTTAATTGTTCCCGATAGGTTTGTATTAATTACATAATCGGGAGTTGAATTAATGCCCGATAATACCGAGGGTTCAGCTGCAGCTTCAATCAATATGGATATTTCGCCAATTTGGTCAAAGTCTTCTTTATTACGAATATCACCATGAAAAAACTCAATTCCAGCATCAAGCAAACGGGAAATATTTAATTCTGAACCCCTTCTTTTCAAGTTATCCAAAACCAGAACACGTGATCCAGGGTAATCCATTTTTAAATTAAGTGCGATGTTTGTTCCCACGAACCCACATCCCCCGGTAATTAATATTGTCTCATTCATGTGTTTGCCAATGTAATTTCAATTGTATTCATATGAAAATTGATGATTCAATGAATAAAATTCATGTCGACGAAAATACTAAATATCAATTACTCCAAGCGTGTTAAATCCACATTAAGCAGTTTAAATTCATAATCGCTTCCAATGTAAAATCTTCTTTTATTTTCATTTCGCTGTAACTTAGTGCGGCTTGCAAGACTCTTAATCGCAAAAGACACCATTCAATTGACTGTAGCTGAATTCAATCAAAGCGTAGATCAGTTTTCTGATAACATTTACCGGTTCATCCTCAAAAACATGCGCGATGAGGACGAGGCCCGTGATGTGGTGCAAGATACTTTCGAGCGGGTTTGGCTTAAAGCTTCAGAGGTTTCTTTTGAAAAAGCGAAATCATATCTTTTTACTACCGCTTATCGAATTATGTTGGAGCGCATTCGTAAAAAGAAACGCCAAGAACCAAACGAAACCTCATTAATCCTTATTCCCGATTCATCAAAAGATCCAGAATTTGACTTGAAGCGTATTTTGAATGAAGCGATTTCTAAACTTCCAGAAGATCAACGTTCGGTGATATTGCTTCGCGATTACGAAGGGTATTCGTACGATGAAATTGGTCGAATTACAGGACTGAATGAGAGTCAAGTGAAAGTGTATATTTTCAGAGCACGTGTATTTCTGAAAAATTATTTGGTTCGAATGGAGGTGGTGTTATGAATCGGATAAATTTCAGCAATTACGAAGCCTGGCTGCTCGATTATGCCGAAGGAAATCTCAGTATAGAAGATATTGCCGAGCTGTTGCTTTTCTTGGAGCAACATCCCGAATTGCAAATGGATGTCGACAATTTGATGGAGTTTACTTTGCCTTCGGATGAAATCATTTCGGCAGACTTTAAACACCAATTACACAAAGACGAGGCTGCTATTAAATTTCGCTTCGAAAGTTTATGTGTCGCATTTTACGATAAATCGATTACCGCTGCCGAGAAGAACGAACTCGATTATATACTCAATCAAAACCCACATTGGACCAAGGAATTTCATGCTTTTGCCCATGTATATCTTCAACAAGATTCAGACACAGAATTTACTGCAAAGTTAACCCTCAAAAAGCAATTTCAACCCGAAGGAAGTTTTGATGATTTAGCAGTAAAAGCGCTTGAAGGCCTGCTTAACATGAAAGAGCAAGCAGTATTTGAATCAAGTTTGGAAGAAGATCCAAGTAAACAAATCCAGTGGAAAGCGTTTAAAAAGACCGTATTGCCTCAAGAGCAAAT
>JBIPLZ010000378.1:0-2726 GCA_044369395.1 Flavobacteriales bacterium
ATCAGCTAATTTAAATTGAATAGCTTGATGCTGAGAAATCACTTTTCCGAAAGCAGAACGTTGTTTTGAATATTCCAAAGCTAGTTCGTATGCACCAGAAGCAATCCCTAAAGCTTGAGCAGCAATACCGATTCTACCACCGGCAAGCGTTTTCATTGCGAATTTAAATCCGAATCCATCTTCGCCAATACGATTCTCTTTCGGAACTTTTACATCATTAAATAATAATGTATGAGTATCGGAACCACGAATCCCTAACTTATTTTCTTTTGCACCTACAATGAAACCTTCCATTCCACGCTCAATAATGAATGCATTAATTCCTTTGGAGCCTTTTTCTGGATGCGTTTGTGCAATAACTAAATACGTAGAAGCCGAACTCCCATTGGTAATCCAATTCTTCGTACCATTCAACAAATAATAATCACCTTTGTCTTCTGCAGTCGTTCTTTGCGAAGTTGCATCCGAACCCGCTTCTGGTTCTGATAAACAAAATGCACCTAGCTTTTCGCCTTTTGCAAGTGGCACTAAGTATTTTTGTTTTTGTTCTTCATTTCCAAATGTTTCAAGTCCCCAGCAAACAAGAGAGTTGTTTACAGAAACTGCAACCGATACAGATGCATCAATTTTGGAAAGTTCTTCCATAACTAATACATAGGAAAGCGTATCCATTCCACTTCCACCATATTTTGGATCTACCATCATTCCCATGAAACCCAATTCACCCAACATTTTTATTTGTTCTGCTGGGAATTGTTGTTTCTCGTCGCGTTCTATGACACCGGGTTTTAATTCATTCTGCGCAAAATCTCTCGCAGCTTTTTGTATCATCAGATGTTCTTCGGATAATTGTATGTGCATCTATTCAAAATTTATTTGGCAAAAATAGGAGTAATTTTATCATAAGGCAATATTAACATGGAAGTATCATCAGATGTTTTAACAGGGATTGGATTAATGTCAGGAACATCTACCGATGGTCTTGATATTATTGCAGTTACATTCGAAAAGAAATTCAATAAAATTCAATATGCAATTCATGAATCTTGTACAATTGAGTACAATGAGTTTTGGAAAAGTCGTTTGTTAAATGCCGTGAATTTGTCTGCCCCTGAACTGCGTAAATTGGATATTGATTTTGGGAATTGGATGGCTGATCAAGTAAATGAACTTAAATTGAATAAAAATTGGAATGCAGATTTCATTGCATCTCATGGACATACAATTTTTCATCAACCTGATAATGGATTCACACTTCAAATCGGAAATGGCGCTTCATTAGCTGCAAAAACAGGCATAACAAGCATTTGCGATTTTAGGCAGGGAGATATAAGTTTAGGAGGACAAGGAGCACCATTGGTTCCCATAGGCGATGAGCTTTTATTTAATGAATACGCCTATTGTCTTAACCTTGGTGGATTTGCGAATGTTTCGTATGTAGAAAATGGGAAACGAATAGCCTATGATATCTCAGCGCTTAATGTTGTTCTTAACGAACTTTCGAGAAGATTGGGGCATGAGTATGATCACGCGGGTGAAATCGCATCAAAGGGAAAAGTAATCCCATTCTTGTTGGAACGACTCAATGCATTGAAATATTACCAGCAATCTGCTCCTAAAAGTTTGGGAACTGAATGGGTAAAATCGACAATTGATCCCATATTAAATGAATATTCAAATGAAGATGTGCCTGATTTGATGGCGACAATGGTATATCATTTCGCACAACAAATTGGGAATCAACTTCAATTGGAAGGAAAAACCTTGGTAACTGGAGGAGGTGCCAAAAACACTTGGCTTATCAATCAGATAAGAAGATTTTGTGTGAGTACTTTAGAAGTACCCACGACAAACCTCATCGATAATAAAGAATCCTTGATTTTTGCGTTGTTAGGTTACCTCCGATTACTCGGAATTCCCAATACAATTTCCACTGTCACAGGAGCCCAAAGAACTATTTCGGCTGGCGCTGTTTACCTCGGTTAAAAATTAAAAATCAGAATCGTCGAAGAATTCCTCTTCTTCGTCATCATCGTCATCTGCAAAATCGGGATCCGAAAGATCTTCATCGAGATTGAAATCTTCCTCTTCGACGTCATCTTGCTCGTCAATTTCGACTTTATCAAAGTCATCATCGTCATCTTCAAGATCCTCGTCATCGCCATCTAAGTCTTCATCAAACTTAGCTCGCCAATTTTTATTTTCCTTTGGATTCAATGGTTTCAGGCGAGTGTTCCGCTGAAACTCGCTGCTGAATTCGTCAACTCTCTTCAACGGTTTATCAGACTTTGTTTGCATTTGGTGTTCGGTGTTTTAAGTTTGGTTTAACGACACTAAAATACAGAAATTCTTAGATTCCAAATCATTCATTTAAATTCATTTCAACTTCCTACTTTTGGCCATTCATAAAACTCAAAAAACAACAGCATGAAAGACTTGCTTCGACTCTACGAAACGCGGAAACCGGAAATAATTTTTGAATGGAAAGATACTGAAACTGAGGCAGAAGGATGGATTGTCATTAATTCTCTTCGAGGAAATGCTGCAGGAGGTGGAACCCGAATGAGAAAGGGATTAGACCGAAAAGAAGTGGAGTCGTTGGCCAAAACAATGGAGATAAAATTCACAGTTTCGGGTCCTGAAATCGGTGGTGCAAAGTCGGGAATCAACTTCGATCCGGCTGATTCTCGTAAAAAAGGAGTGCTCGAACGGTGGTATAAAGCTGT
>JBIPLZ010000379.1:0-2724 GCA_044369395.1 Flavobacteriales bacterium
TATTGCCAAAATACGTTCAGCTATTCGGCAGTGGCGAGCAAACTCGACAACCTTTACAGAAAGATATTGGCGGCATGTTGAGATTGATGCTTTTTACTTTTGCCAGCCGCTTAGCAACGGCAGTGGTAAATTTCGGGA
The DNA here is from genome assembly GCA_044369395.1 of Flavobacteriales bacterium. Classification (GTDB taxonomy): domain Bacteria; phylum Bacteroidota; class Bacteroidia; order M30B66; family M30B66; genus CALQRR01. The sequence continues at coordinate 139 of JBIPLZ010000379.1, forward strand.
CGATTATTTTACTATCCCGAAAACTTGGGCCTGAAGGCAAAGGCATTGCTACGTTAATTTTAGTTTTAGTAATCAGTGTTCAGCTGCTTTGCGATTTCTTGGGTGGTGCTGCTATGGTTTATTTATCGCCACGTTATCGTTTGCGAAATTTACTTTTCCCATCTTGGATTTGGGCTGTTTTCTGGAGCCTCCTCGCTCCTATTGTGGTATATTATATTCGTCCCGATTTATTCGAATTTTACGGCTGGCACATTGCAGGTCTTTCTTTTCTCAACGCCAGCATGAACCAACAATTGCATCTATTAAATGGACGTGAACAATATCGTTCGGTTAATATTTTAAATTTCATCACCGCTACCATCATTGTAAGCAGTTTGGCGGCGTTCATCTGGTTTCATCCAAAACCGATTCATTACATGTATGCCTTGTATTTGGGTTGGTTTACAGCGTGGATTATTTCCCTGGTTCTCCTCTTACGTCTTCCGAAAATTGGGGAACATTTGAGTTTTAAAAAGAGTGTGCAAACCCTCGTAAAATATTCGGCAGCGAATCAATTTGGTCACATGTTGCAATTCAGTATTCAGCGTGTTGCGTATTTTATGCTGCCCGCTTTTGCCTTGGGAATTTTCTCGAATGCGGTTTCATTGGCCGAAGCCATGTGGATGTTAGCAACTTCCATTGCTACAATTCAGTATGGAACCATCGCCAATTCGGACGATAAATCAAAAGCAATCCAATTAACTGTTCCGCTTTTCAGAGCGAGTATTTTAGCCACCACTGCGGCTGCAATTTGCTTATGTTTAATGCCCGCCTCTTTCTTCGGATTGCTCTTTGGCGATGCATTTATTCCCGTAAAAGCCAACTTGTATTTCCTAATGCCCGGCGTTGTTTTTATCAGTGGTTATTTAATTTTGGGACATTACTTTTCAGGAACTGGCCAATTTTCTAAAAACAATTATGCAATATCAGCTGGCCTATTTGTTACATTACTTGGATTCCTCACACTTTCAATTTTATTTCCAGGGAAGATAAATGAACACCAAGCTGCTTTGGTGACTACACTTGCCAACATGGCCACATTTTTTTCCGTTATTTGGCTTTTCAAAAAAGACACCAACGTTGCGTTGAAAGAGTTATGGCCTAAATTATCCGATTTAGGAAACTTAATAAAAAAGCTACGTAATAAATCCGCTGAATAATGACCGTTTTCAAACGCAAATTTGCCACACTTGCCAAAGGAATCAGCTTGTTGATTAGAAAACCGGCACTTCTCAACACACTCATCGACCAAGAAGATCAGCACGAGCATAGTGTTAAAGATTTTTTTCAATTAAAGGCTGGTTTTCCGGAAGTTGACTTTTTCAAATTGTGGGATGCCAACTCCGAAGAAGTTTTTCCGTTTGCATTTTTAGATGGAGGTTCTTTGCCCACTGACTTAGCACTTTTACGCATTTTAGCGAAGAAACTGAATGCTCAAACCTATTTCGAAATTGGAACCTGGCGAGGAGAAAGCGTGGGCAATGTGGCACCCATTGTTCCGAATTGCTTCACCTTGAATTTAAGTACCGATCAAATGCGTGCTCGAAATTGGGCCGAAGATTACATTCAATTGCACGGACATTATTCTGTGGCTCATAAAAATATCACCCATCTCCATGGAGATTCGCGTGAGTTCGACTTTTCGGAATACTATGGCAAAATGGATTTGGTTTTTGTGGATGGCGATCATCATTATTTAAGTGTGGTTCAAGACACCCAAACAGCTTTCAAACTGATTCGCCCTGGTGGAATTATTGTCTGGCACGACTACGGTCATTCGCCTGAAAGTGTTCGCTGGAATGTTGCGCATGCTATTTTGGAGGGTTGTCCCATTGAAATGCGAGCAAAACTTTACGCCATTTCAAACACCTTATGCGCTGCTTATCTTCCTTTCGAAGTAGAAACTCAAACGCGCCATTATCCGCGCAAACCAGCACAGAGTTTTAAAATAACCCTTGAGCGAACTCAATCCTAATGTGCGGAATTGCAGGACTTTTCTCTCCAGAAGGAATATCTCCAGAGCATCTCAAACGGATGAGCAAAACCATTGCGCATCGCGGTCCAGACGGGGAAGGATTTGTGTTTTTCACCGAGCAAAAAGCCATTCCGCAGGCAAGTGACGAAACCTCAGAAAACTGCATTGGACAGAGTATTTCATGGAGTCCAACATCCCGTCAAACCGAAATCTCAGAAAAAATTCAAGGTGGCTTTGCCCATCGTCGTTTATCAATCATCGATTTAGCCGCAACGGGGCATCAACCCATGTGCAGCATCGATGGACGATTTTGGATTACCTTTAACGGAGAGATTTATAATTACATTGAACTTCGCGAGGAACTTCAGAATTTGGGCGCGCGATTCATTTCACAAAGTGATACCGAAGTCGTTTTAAATGCTTATCATTATTGGGGTGAAGGATGTCAACATCGTTTCAATGGCATGTGGGCATTTGCCATATATGATCAAGAACAGAAAACGCTTTTTGCTTCGCGCGATCGCTTTGGAGTGAAGCCCTTTTATTATTCCCAAATTGAAAATCATTTTGCA
>JBIPLZ010000380.1:0-2718 GCA_044369395.1 Flavobacteriales bacterium
ACGATGGAGAAATAGTTTTAAAATCAGCTCATTTGGACGATTTGTTCAATTTAGAAGTTTCAACCGTTTATCAATTGACCTGGGAAGATGCAACAAGTAAATCTGCTATGTTGAAACTATTGGAAAATGGGAAACTTTTCCAGTTTGTTTTTAATTACCGCGCCGATTATGAAGGAGCAGATGCGATTGTGATATCTGCTTTGGATGAAGTTTTTGTTTTAACCGGACGTTTGCTCAGTTTTGAATATTTAGAAAACAAAACTGCCGCTCCAATAACAGAAGTGGAAGATGAGGTAGAAGAGGAAATTGATTTTGGAATGCTTTAAAAAAAAGAAAATTATGTCAAGATATATCCACTTAGCCGATACAAAAGGGCGCGATGCAGAAGTAATTTTTACATCCAAAACCAAGAAGCCGACCATAAAAATGGTTACCCTTTCGGGGGATGAAACACAAACTGTTCGAGTTCTTAAAGGTGCTGTAAACAATTCATTTGAAGGAATGTCGAAGACAATGGCAGATCCCGAGGCCATTGCCCAAGCGATGATTTCGGGTGATCCGGACATTAACTTAAAACTTACGGGGCGTTTCATACAAGGAAGTTCGCGCGTATACATTGACCAACAGTTAAAACCGGCTTCAAGAGTATTGAAAAAGGAAGTTGTTTATGCAACTGATGGCACAGTGAAAGAAGAGCGATTGCCTAAGGAATTAATGGCCAATATTCTTTCTGAAAATGCATTGAAAACGGGTAAGTTATTTCCTAAAAAAGAGTTCTATAATAAACTTGTTTTTGCCAAAAAATATCAACTGCATCATATCAATGGATTGACTTTTGATTTTTTGTTTGAGATGGCCAAAGAACTCCACGACAAAGACTCAATTATGATGATTGGGGGAGGTGCTAAAGGCAATGAGCCATTGGTTTTTCAGGATGGAGGAAAGGCCTACAGAGCATTTCTCGAAGGAAGAGTTAAAGACAACACCTATTTATTAATCCTGCATTTGTCGAATTTGGAGTTAAAAGGAATTTAAGCTGTTTGTTTTCATTTAATATATGCTCGAATCTCCTATTTCAAAGCAAGTAGTATTTGCTCGAAACTCGTTCACCGAATTGTGCTCTTCTCATGGAATGGAGATAGCCATTGGGAAATTGAATGCAAGCGATATAAAGGAAATTGCAAAAATAATAGAAGAAGATAATTACCTCGATTCTGATTATTTTAATAATTGGTATAATTGGAATGATACTTTTCATGGAAATGGAGTTTTCTTGGATGGGCTAGAAGTGAATGAACTAGCTGATGAAAACGAACGATCTTCAATAGACACTGAAATAGGTAATATTTCTGTCCTGGACATTTGTCTTGATAATAAACATATTTATTTGTGTACATTCAGAAATGAAAGTATTTATTTTTTAGCAAGGGCTGAATCGGAAGGAATAAACTTGAAACGTATCGATTGTGAAGTAACACAGTTCGGCTTTTTAAAGGATTTATTGGATATCGATGTGGCTATTCTAAAATCGGTATTTCTGGATGGAGAAGAAATGAATCGAGATTCAGCAGAAGAAGAGGTGAGTGGAGAGATTTATGATACCCATCAATTCTTGATTTACCAGAATCAAATAATATACTATGCGACCAATGGAGAAGGTCAAACTCCCTTTATTATAGATGATAGTATATCCGTATTAAAATTTGAGCTATCCAATAAGGATGAAATTTTATCGGATTTTAAATTACTATTTCCAGAAAATTGACAATAAAATTACAATCTTTGAAAATATTTATTTTAACCTGATTTTAAACAATTTAAATACCTCCAATATGGCTTTTGTTAACATCGATTACCTGGATAATAATCAATTAGTTTATGATGATTCGACAAGACTTTTTAGTATTATAATTGATAATAAATTAGTAGTTGAATTCACAGAATTTGGAATTAAAGCAAATGGCTTAATTGCCTTGTATAATTCTGTTACAACTTCTTTTTATTATTTCGATTATATAAACGGCGTATGCTATCCAGTTGGCCAATTTGTTCATTGGATTTCGGGTTTTCATTTTCAAGGTTCACGCTTAAATTATATAGGATACAATTATTCTTTTGATCCTTCAGCTAAGGCATTCTATGATATCAGTAAAAGTGTAAAACTAACAGCCCAAGATATTGAATTCATAAATAAGGATATTGTTCAACTCGAACAAGTTGATGAATCGAAAAATTTATGGAAAATGAATATGAAGGCATCAACCATCGAAAATGAATTAGAGAAAATTAAATTCTACCGAATTTTTGGAGTGGGTAAAACAATGAAAACAATCAACCCTGCATTTAACAGGTACAAAACAGAAAGCGGCGAACAAATAAAAAACTTAAAAATCCTGCTTGGAAGTCAGATTGATTGTTTTGGTGTTTTCGATGTTCGTACATCCGAGATAATTGTACCGGCCGAATATTCTGAAATTCATGTATTACCCGGACTAATATATGCTTGCAAAGAATCAGGTGAATTTAAGAATACTCGAATTTAAAGGGGAGATGTTTAATAATGTTAATTTACCTGAGGATGTTTTTGCTTAATTCTCACTAAAAGAGTTTTTAATGTCGATAGCCCATTGGATGTCAAATACGCTTTCTTTAATTCCAAAATCGCTATTTCCGACTTCTTTTCCATCGATAAAATATTCCTTTAAAAGCAACTGATGG
>JBIPLZ010000381.1:0-2714 GCA_044369395.1 Flavobacteriales bacterium
CCCATCGATTTGAAACGAATAACTCGAAAAACATGTGAGTTTTCGCCTGGTTTTGAAAGTAAGCCTTCTGAATCTTGTAACAATGATCCTTTAAAAAAACTTAGCGTACAATTATCTTTAAATTCTCCTAATACAACTATATTTTTTCCTTTGTAAGTGTAACAAGGCACTTTCCATTTTACTTCTTCCGTTAATCCGCATGACAAAACAATGTCTCGGAGTTGATTTAAAATTGGCTTATACAAACCTAATTCGGAAAAATAGAATTCTAATTCTGGATTCATTTTCGAATTTCAAAAATTAATAAATTGTCACTGTTTGTGAAATTACATTCGGGAAATCGGCTAAAGATACAGATTGAACAACTACATTATTTTCAACATCTTCGGATTTTTCGGATTCAAGCGAATTGGTCCATTTGAATGCAGAAGTAGGAATTGAACTAGTTGTTAATGTTGCTGGTTGAGAATTAGAAACCGAAGTATTGGAAGTTACTATGGCTGTGGGAGTATCCTCCATTGGAATTTCTGAAGCACCGACTTGATTATCGCTATTCATAATTGTTGAAATAGATTCTTCACCAGATTGTATTTCATCCACTTGATTGGTTTCTTTCGAAGTATTATCAATGTTGGGTGTTTGATCTGTTGAAACTACAGTACTTTCTGATGATGTATTATTAATTACTTGATCTTCATTTGCACTTGATTGAGAATTGGATGCAACTTCATTCGTAGTATTATAGATTGTAGAATTGGGATTAAATAAAAAAAGTCCGAGTGCAATGCAAGCGGCAGCTAATAAGGTAAGTTTTGCCCACATGGGAAAAACAATGATTCGGGCTTGTTTTTGGGCTCCTTCATCAAAAACATCAAGCAGTTTGTTCTTAACATGTTCGGAAGGAAATTCCATTTCGGAATCCATTTCTTTTATGGCCAATAATGTTTCACGAATCTGATAATATTCTTCTTCACTTAATCCTTCTGCATCGAGCTGCTGAAGCTCACTTTTATTGAGCAAAGAATATTCTTTATTCAGAATTAACTGCTCAAATTCTTGGGAGTATTTTTCAAATGATTCCATGTTCAAATTGATTGAAATTGTGGCATTTTTCCTGCAATTTTTCGCAATGCATAAAACAATCGCGATTTCACTGTTCCTTCGCTACAGTTATGAACCAAGGATATTTCTTTCAAAGAAAGTTCTTCGAAATAACGAAGCATAAAAGTGCTTTTATGAGGCTCATCGATGGTTTCTAAAACTTCTTTTAATTTTTTAGAAAATGCTTTTTTATCAATACGTTCCGAAATATTACTCGAATTATCGGCTAACTCAGGAGCTAAATCGAGTGAAACAGATTGGCCTTTGCGGCTAGTTTTTCTGTATTCCATTTTACAGATATTAGTTGCTACGGTAAATACCCAAGGGCGAAATGATCGCGAAACGTCAAACAACTCGGGTTGACGAGAAATTTTAATGAATAACTCTTGCAAACAATCTTCGGCCAATTCTCGATTGTTCCAAAGGAGTTTCATAAAATAACTCATTAATCGTGGACTGTATCGATCGTACAATGCTGAAAAAGCCAATTTATCGCGTGCGATAATTTGCTCCATCAGTTGTTCATCGCTGAGTGAAGAATAGTTTATGCTCATCTTTCTGAAGAATTAGAGTTTTCGATGAGTTTTTTCAGCTGAAGAAGGTCTTTCTTTTCAGCATCATTCAACAATGAACTTTGTTCAAGTATGATTATTCCGGGGATTAAATTACGAGCAATAGCGGCATATTTATCACTTTTCCAAACCAATGAATTAAGGTACTTGATTCGTGTTTTATCCAAATAAAATTGTTTTAACACTTGAATATTGTCGATTGGTTTTTTACTGAATTTACAAAGCGGACCAACAGGAAATAAATTGGATTGGAATTTTGTTAAAAGTTCTTGACGAATGGTGAATGAGAAAAATACGGGCTTGTTACTTTTCAGCAATGCTGTAATGAAATTACTTTCTGAATTTCCTTTGAATTGGATTGACTTATCCCAATTTTGTAATGTTCTATTCAACCAAGCTGCATCTTGAATCATTGCCAAGGAAACCACATAAAACTTTTTGGTGTTTTGTTTTTCCCAAATTGGATAGGTATCAAATTCCCCATTCGTAACAATTAAACTTCCTTCGGGAATAACTTCCAACATCCAATTCGTATAAACAGACTGAAAAGCTGAAATTGTTCCATTGTTCTTTATTGACTGAATGGCTTTGTTACGAAGTTGTAAATCTCCATTTCGCTCTGCAAGCCAAGCTGCTTCGGCAGGTAGCAATGTGTTTGTGGGTTCTAAATTAGCTGCATTAATAAAATAACTTTGAGCAGTTGCATTATTTCTATTATTCCTTAGCTGCATATAATTCCAGGAAAATGTGCCTTGAATTGCTTTCCCACTATTTTCAATCATTGAATTTATTTCAGATTGTTCTCTACTATCAATAATGCCATCGTCGCTAAGAGAGGAATTTCGTAGTGTTTGATATGCATTGTACCAATAAATCTCCGTTTGCATTTCTTGCCCCACTTGAGAATCTTTCACAGGAAATTTACTTTCTTCTTCATTAACACTCTCGGGAATCGCATCCGATTTTTTTCTGGAGGATGCGGGAATCGATTTCTGAATACGAACCGCTTGAACTTTTTCTTTTTTTGAACTAGACTCTTGT
>JBIPLZ010000050.1:0-10099 GCA_044369395.1 Flavobacteriales bacterium
TGTTTGACTACCATCGCCAAACACCGTAATATCTTCTCCACGTAAAGCTTGCCCCATAAATGCTGGCAATGCACGACCATCGTTCAGTCGCATGCGAGGACCATATGTGTTGAAGATCCGCACAATGCGAGTTTCTAAACCATGAAATGTATGGTAGGCCATGGTTATTGCTTCTTGAAATCGTTTGGCTTCATCATAAACACCACGTGGACCTATGGGATTAACATTCCCCCAATATTCTTCTGTTTGAGGATGAATGGTAGGATCGCCATACACCTCCGACGTGGAAGCAATAATCATTCGCGCTTTTTTAACACGCGCTAATCCGAGCAGATTATGTGTACCCAAAGAACCTACTTTCAATGTTTGAATTGGGATTTTCAAGTAATCGATAGGACTTGCAGGTGAAGCAAAATGCAATATATAATCGATATTTCCTGGAACAAAGACAAATTTCGAAACATCGTGATGATAAAACTCAAAGCGTTCTTCTTTAAAAAGATGTTCTATGTTTTGAAGACTTCCTGTAATTAGATTGTCCATTCCTACTACATAGCAACCTTCGGCCATAAAGCGATCGCATAAATGCGAACCTAAGAAACCAGCAGCACCAGTTACTAATACGCGTTTTCCTTTTATATCGTGTTTCATTTTGATTTGCGAACAGATTTACGACCTATACTGAAGTAGTTGAGCCCTATTTTTTTTATTTGATCGTTTGAATACAAATTACGACCATCAAATATCACCTTCGATTTAATTTCATTTAACATGCGGGTAAAATCGGGTGTTCGGAAAGCGGCCCATTCTGTGCAAATTACCAATGCATCTGCATTTTCGAGCGCCTCGTACTGACCTTTTGCGAAATCTACTTTTTTACCAAGTTTCTTCACATTCGGCATTGCTTCTGGATCATAAGCCGAAACAGTTGCTCCTGCAGCCAAAAGCTCATCTATAATATACAAGGCTGGAGCTTCGCGAATATCATCGGTGTCGGGTTTAAAGGCAAGTCCCCAAATTGCAATGTGCTTCCCGCTTAAATCATTATTGAAAAACTTCTTGATTTTAGGCAGTAAAATAGTTTTTTGACGCTCATTGACTTCCATGACAGAGTTCAATATGCTGAAAGTATAATCTACATCTTTCGATGATTTTACCAAAGCCTGCACGTCTTTTGGGAAGCAACTGCCTCCGTATCCAATCCCTGGAAATAAAAATCGTTTTCCAATACGCTCATCCGAACCAATTCCCATCCGAACTTGATCTACATCCGCTCCAAGCAATTCACATAAATTCGCTATTTCGTTCATGAACGAAATCTTGGTTGCCAAGAATGACTTTGCGGCATATTTGGTAAGTTCGGCCGAGCGCTCATCCATGAAAATGATTGGATTTCCCTGACGTACAAAAGGCAAATACAATTCTTCCATGATTTTGCGAGCACGACTCGAAGATGTTCCAATAACTACACGATCGGGCTTCATGAAATCTTCAACAGCAAATCCTTCTCGTAAAAATTCAGGATTGGAAACAACATCAAATTCTGCTTTGGCATTTTTCGCAATGGCCTTGTGAACTTTTTCGGCTGTTCCAACAGGCACAGTACTTTTATCGATGATGATCTTATATGAATCGTTTAAAAGATATCCGATATCGTTTGAAACACCTAAAATATAGGAGAGATCAGCAGAACCATCTTCACCTGGAGGAGTTGGTAGCGCAAGAAAAATCAACTCAGAAGCATCAATAGCTTCTTTCAAATCGGTTGTAAAATGCAAACGCCCTTGTTTTAGATTACGCTCAAAAACAACATCCAATTGAGGTTCGTAAATAGGAATTTTCCCTTTTTTAAGATTCGCGATTTTATCTTTGTCAATATCAACACAAATAACATTGTTACCCGTTTCGGAAAGGCACGTACCTGTAACCAATCCAACATAACCAGTTCCTATAACTGCGATGTTTTTCATAATGTGTTTGAATTAAGAAATTCTAAAACCGAGGAAATTATGAATGCAAGCTGATCATCTTGCATTTCTGTATGCATTGGCAAGGAAATAACCGTAGCACAGAGTTTTTCAGTTATTGGGAAATCTCCCGATTTGTAACGAGGATCGAGATATGCCTTTTGAAGATGCAGTGGAACTGGATAATAAATCATGGCCGGAACACCCTTACTTTCCAAAAACTCTCTCATTTTATCACGATCTACCCCATTTACTTGCAAGGTATATTGATGGAAAACATGGGAGGAGTTGGACGCTCGAACTGGCGTAATGAATTTTCCAGTTGGAGCAAAAGCCGCATCATAGACATCGGCCAACGTGCGACGAGCTTTAGCGTAATTATCCAATTCACGAAGTTTAACGCGTAAAATTGCTGCTTGAATAGAATCCAATCGTGAATTAACGCCTACTTCATCATGATAATAACGAACACTTTGTCCGTGATTGGCAATCATACGAATACGAGCGGCAAGTAAATCATCATTCGTAAATAATGCACCGCCATCGCCGTAGCATCCTAAGTTCTTAGATGGAAAAAAGGAGGTTGCTCCAATAGTTCCAATGGTTCCTGCTTTTTTCACAGAACCATCTTTGGAAGTATATTCTGCTCCGATAGCTTGGGCAGTATCTTCAATCACATAAATATTGTGCTTATTCGCAATTTCCATAATGCGATCCATGTCGGCACATTGACCAAACAAATGAACAGGAACAATGGCCACCGTTTTATCGGTGATTGCACGTTCTAATGCATCCGGATCGATATTAAATGTTTGGGGATCTACGTCAACCAACACAGGAATTAAACCCAATAAAGCAATAACCTCGGCTGTTGCAACGTATGTAAAACTTGCTGTAATGACTTCATCGCCAGGTTTGAAACCTAATGCCATCATCGCCACTTGAAGGGCATCCGTTCCATTGGCACATGGAATAACATGCTTAACGTTTAAGTAGGTTTCGAGTTCTTTTTGAAAATTATGAACCGCAGGACCGTTAATAAAAGTGGTCGAGTCTATTACTTCTTGAATTGCCTGATCAACATCGGCTTTGATGCGCCGATACTGAGATTTCAGGTCTACCATCTGTATCTTTTCCAAGCTTTAAAATTTGTGCGAATATACATATTTTACATGAGCATTAAAGTCTGTATAAAATCGTTAAGATTCTCGGTATATTTGGCCAGTTATGAAGCGAATTTCTATTTCAGTATTGCTTATTACTTTTTTCTGTGCAAATGCAATTTCGCAGGTCAATGTGCGCGATTCACTCTTATCGTTTTCAGCAGTCAACGCGAGCTTTGGATGGCAAATTCCTACTGGTGATTTAGCAGAACGTTTTGGCGCTTTTGGCTCGGTTGGAGGAAGCTACCTTCGGAAACAAAAATCGGGACTTCTCTGGGGAGTTAAGGGTAATTTTCTGTTTGGTGGCGATGTGAAGCAAAAAGATATGCTCAGCAATATCATAGTAAACGACGGCTTTGTTATTGGAGCCGACGGAACCTTATATGAAGTAAAATATTTGATGCGGGGTATTCAGTTTGATGCATTTATTGGAAAAGTTTTCCCGATTGGAGGCCCGAATAAAAATAGCGGAATATACACCACATTAGGAGCTGGATTTCTCCAACATAAAATTCGCATCGATACCGAACGCAATGCCGATGTGCCTCCTCTCACCAAACAATATGTTAAAGGATATGATCGATTAAGCAATGGACTTTCGATAAATCCGGCTGTTGGGTATTTGTTTTTGGGAAACAAACGCACAATCAACTTTTTCATTCAGCTTGAATACACATACGCACAAACGCTAAATCGCCGATCCTTCAACTACGATACCGGAACGCACGATGACACCAAACGGAATGATGGCGCATTGGGTCTTCGTTTTGGCTGGGTTTTACCCATTTACAAGGCAAAAGCAAATGACTTCTTTTATTTCTAATTGCGGATGAGGTGGATCTATAGAACAGGAATTTTCCTTTATGGAATTGCGATTAAGATTGCCGCATTAAAATCTACAAAAGCTCAAAATTGGGTTAAAGGACGCGTTGATCAGCTTCACATTTTTGATTCTGTTGAATATAATAACGATGATTGGGTTTGGTTTCATTGTGCTTCACTCGGAGAATTTGAACAAGGACGACCTGTTATGGAGGAACTTCGAAAAAAAGCGCCTCACTATAAAATTCTCCTTACCTTTTTTTCTCCTTCAGGATTCGAAGTTCGTAAAGCTTACACCGGGGCTGACCTTGTTTTGTATTTGCCTTTGGATACGGAATCGAATGTGGAGAAATTCCTTAAAACCTTCCAACCTAAGTTGGCCGTATTTGTCAAATATGAATTTTGGTTTGGATATCTGCATGCTTTAAAAGAGAAGAATATTCCAACGTTACTTATTTCTGCAAGATTTCGATCTGACCAAGTTTTTTTCAAATTTTATGGAGGTTGGTTCCGGAAACATTTGGATTGTTTTACCGAAATTCATGTGCAAGATGAAGATTCTGCAAAACTTTTAAAGTCTATTGATTACAAACGTTTCATTGTCAGTGGAGATTCGCGTTACGACCGCGTTTATTCGAATGCGCAAAGTCCGCAATCATTGCCACTTATTGAAAATTGGATTCAAGATCGGAAAGTTCTTATTGCAGGAAGTACATGGCCAGAGGACGATTCCGTAATTTTTCCATGGCATTCAGAATATTGGGCATTGATTGTTGCTCCACACGAAATAAGCGAACACCGAATTCGTGCAATTGAATCAAGCTGCGGAACAACCTCCATTCGGTATTCTGAATTGATGAAAGCCCCACAAAAATCACATGTATTGATTCTCGATAATGTTGGCATGTTGCTATCCGTTTATGCGTTGGGAAATTTGGCTTATGTGGGAGGTGGATTTGGAAAAGGACTTCATAATATATTGGAACCTGCAGCGTGTGGCTTGCCCGTTCTTTTCGGCCCGAAACATGCGAAGTTTTTAGAAGCCGACGATTTGATTGAACACCAAGGCGCGCAGTCAATTTCAAATCATAGAGAATTTCAAACTGCGTTTATTAAATTTGGTGAGCCTGAAGTTAACGAAGTAAAAAAGGATTTGTGTTCAGAATTTGTAAAAGACCGAACAGGAGCAACAGAGATGATTATGAAATCGATTATGTCTTATCTTAAAAACTTATGATGTCAAGGCAATTTTTGATTTTAATAAGCGTGCTTTTGAGTTCAATGGCTTGGGCACAAAAAGACATTACCACTGTAGGCTTTCAAATCAAACCTACTTTCACATCATCATTTATTGGAACAGGTGAACAAACTATCAGCGATAGCAGCTTCAATTATTCCATCAAACCTGGCTCTGGTTATGTAGCTGGAATGATTATCCGCAAAGGATATACACCCAGTTTATCGATCGAATTCGGACTCAATTATACAGTTCGAAATACGAGCATTTTCGCTTCCAATGGGCTAGCATCAGAAAGCAACAAATTGCGGATTGTTGGATACGAAATTCCCTTTTCGCAATTAATTTTCATTCGTTTATCGAATTCTATATTTATGAATGCTGGCGCTGGAGCATGTTTGAATATGTTTCCTTCGGATGTCTTCAAGCGCGATACTACTTTCTCTGTCTATGGATCAAGATCATTCCTTTTCAATCCAAGTTTATTAGCCAACATTGGGTTTGAGTTTCGGACAAACAAAAGTGGGTATTTTTATCTAGGAGCCTCATTAAATAGACCCTTTTCAGAAATTTATCAATTTAAATTCAACTACCTTAATCAGGGAATTTTGCAAAATGCTGCATTGGGTAAATTGAATGGAGCATACATTGCCTTGGATTTTAAATATTTCTTCCATGAAGATCCTGAGAAGAAGAAAAAACGGCTTGAAAAAAAGCAAAACAGCGCAAATAATTAAAATGTATTGCAATTCTGTGCGTTGATTTTCAGAAACTTGAAATAAAATCGTCAACAGCTTTCAATTTCCTTCTTTCTATTTCCAAATAAAATGTAGTTTTGCAGCCGTGTTGCCCGGATGGTGGAATTGGTAGACACGCAGGACTTAAAATCCTGTGATCATTGCGATCGTGCGGGTTCGATTCCCGCTCCGGGTACTATAACCCTGGGATTTCTCCCAGGGTTCTCAAGGCTTAAGCCCTCTCATTTTACGATTTTTTTAGATCATTCCGAAATTTTGGTGCGGGTTCGTTCCGATAGCTATCGGAACCCGCTCCGGGTTCTATCCCAAGGATTAATCCCTGAGATACAAACTCTCGGTTTTGCTTAGGTTATTGAGGAAACAGAAGCATCTCAATACTTAAACCTTTTACGAATTTGTTGGTTCTGAATTGCGTAATTTTAAGGTTAGTAGGTTCATTATAACCCAAACTCTAAAAGCAAAATTCAAGTACAATTATTTTCTATTATACTCCTTTTGGGTTAGTTTGACGGAGTTATCAATGACTTCATTAATAATTTCAATTCGTTTGTTTGCCAATTCTATCTTTTGCTTAATGAAAAATAGCCCAGGTAATAATTTATTGCGCATTGAGTATTTTACTTTTCCTTTTGAAAATGCCACCTGTGTTTTAAATAAATGATCAACCGAATCGTCCATGAGTGCTTCTACTGCTGATAAGCTCTTTAAGATTTGAGTATGCTGTTCATAGCTTGCTTGCAATTGAACCTGCCGCTTTTTAGCAGCCACCAGCGTATATTGAAGTTGTTTTAGTTCTTCAAACAATTCCATAACGAAGGCGTTTCGCAATTCCTCCTCTTCGGAACACTGTGCTTCGAGCTTCTCCAATTCGGGCATGTTGGCAATGCTTGACAATGCTCTGTAATTGTTCTTTTGCGATTTGGGTAATGGGCTTTTACCTTTTTCGATAGATTGTAAATTTGCCGCAGTAACATAAAACATTTCTGCCATTAAAAAGAGCGGAAACTTTAGTTGTATTCTCAGTTCAACAAGGGAGTTAGACATCTTTTGAAATGTATTTAGTGAAAAAGAATCGAGTTAAATCTTTAGCTTACATTCTTACTTTATTAAATATTCTATCATTATCAGGTAGTCAACTTGGAATACCTTTTAATTTTTATTCAATCAACCTTATCAAATTTATTGTTTTCTTAAAGCACTAAGAATTACACCTCATAATTGGGTACTTTTTTGGGTACTTTCAATTTATTTAAAAAATAATATAGTAGATTTGGACTTATACCATAATTCTTATGCAAGTCGCTTTTGTATCTGAGTGCGTTTCTTTTTATCGCATTATATCTGATAGTTTATCGAAAAAATACCCACAGCTAAATTTTGTTCATTACGAACATCCCGATCATTTTATCGAAAAGCCGCTTCCCAATTTCTCGCATTTCATATTGAAGTTAACAGACAGAGAATCCTTCGATTTAAAAATTAAAAAAATTAAAACGAAGGATAGTCAACCGGTAACAATTGGACTTGTAATTAAGCGAGAATTTAAAACCCTAAAATCAGTTAGTCCCTATTTTGATCACATTTTTAATGATTCTGAAATTGAAGAAAAACTCAATATTTATTTCATGAATCTTCTTCAATCTGAAGATAAATTGAATGATGCCAGTAGACTTGAAATTGAAACAAACAAAAGGAAATACGTTCAATTAAATTCTAAGTTAAGTCTTTGTTTGGTATTAGTTGCTCAAAGTAAAACGGCAGCTGAAATAGCTACCGTTCTAGCAAAATCAGAAAGAACCATAGAAAAATACATTGTATTTTTAAAGAAACATTTTGGCGTTTCAAAGAAAAAAGAATTAGCAGAAGTTTTAATGGAAATTGCTAAGTTTTAGAAACAAATTGAAATTTGAAGATTTGGGGATTTGAAGATTAGTTAGCATTTTCAAATCAGCACATTTCCCATCTTCAAATTTTCAAATCTTTCCATCTTCAAATCACAAAAACATCTCTACTCTGTATCTTTGAAAAAAATTACAGCCTTGAAAAGATTCGTTTTTACTCTATGTACATTGTTTTGCGCGCTAACATCACACGCACAATGGCGGGCTTCAACACCCTACAACGGCGCCATTAACGACATTTTCTTTACCGATCGACTTACTGGATTTGTATGTGGACAAGCAGCTGGAATAGGAAGCTGCGCCGGTACCACATCCATTCAACGGACTGTCGATGGAGGCGAAACCTGGATTCGCATGAACACTGGTTCTACTTCGGCATTAACACGCTTGCATTTTGTTGATTCATATACCGGATGGGCTGTTGGTGCATCGAGTGCTATTTTAAAAACAAGCGATGGTGGGCAAAGTTGGACTATCCCATCTTCAGGCATTGGAGCGGGTTTAAATGATATTCATTTTCCTACTGCAAACGTTGGTTTTGTTGTGGGTTTGAACGGCTTAATTCGAAAAAGCAGCAATGGCGGAACTTCTTGGACAACAATCGCATCGGGTGTTACAACAACATTGAATTCGGTGTGGTTTGTGGATGCCAACAACGGATATTTTGTGGGAAATTCGGGTGTAATAAAGAAAACAACCAACGGAGGTACAACATGGAATAACGTTTACTCAGGAACTGATTTTTTTAGAGAAGTTTGGTTTGCTGATGCCAATAATGGCTATGTGCTTTCGAATAACAAAATCCTTAAAACTACCGATGGTGGAAATAACTGGACTACGTTTAATGCACCATCAGGACAAAATTGGTTGCGCATGAATTTTAGCAGTCTGCAATCTGGAGTCATAGTTACCGACGGAAGCATCGTTCTAAAAACAAATAATGGTGGTGAAACATGGAATTCATTCCAAACCGATTTCAATGAAACCATGGGTTGTGCATTTTTCTTAGATGAAAACAACGGTTTCTTTGGAAGTTATTCTTTAGGTCGCATTACCAAAACCACAGATGGATGCAACAGCTGGAAAAACATAAACAGCGGCATGGGGGAACGTATTCAGGGTATTGACTTTCGCACTCCCCAGAAAGGCGTTTTCGTGAGCAACACCGGTGGGATTTTTACTACCACAAATGGCGCATTAAATGTGCGTAAAATGCATAGCAATACTACACTTTCTCTCACAGCTGTTAATTGGATGAACGACAGCACCATCATTGCTTGTGGTGATAGCGGAACCGTTTTACGTTCCACCAATTCAGGTTGGTCATGGAACGAAATAAACACCGGAACTTCTGAAGTTTTATTGGATATGTTTGCCATTGATACCATTCGCGCATACATTTCTGGAAATAATGGAGCTGTGATAAAAACTGTCGATGCTGGACTCACATGGACATCCGTTGCCATCGACACGTTACTTCCACTCAGAGGCATTCACTTTCTGAACAAAGACACCGGAATGACTTGCGGAGATTTTGCCGTTTTCAGAACCAACAATGGTGGAGCGACTTGGGAATTGAAGAATGATAGCATCCAAAGCACATCCGATTTCAATGATGTTTGGATGACAAGTAATTCAATTGCATACGCAGCTGGTGGATTTGGTCGCATGTATAAAACCAGAGACGGCGGTGAAATTTGGCGACGTGTTTTTCCATCCGACAATACCAATGCAGAGATTGTGGAAATGCAATTTTTCACAGATTCCATTGGCTATTTCGCACGTTTGGGTAGCCAATCGATTACGACAAACGGTGGAACAAATGTGGGTTCTATGTCCACGTATTGTTTAGCTAACAATGGAGGAATCAATACCATTGAAATGTACTCTCAAGAATATGGGTATTGTGGCGGTGGATTGAGCGGTGTTCTTCATACACTAAAGCCATTCGAAATGCTTCGAACCTATTTGCAGGATTCTATCTTTTGTTCGGGGAGTCGGATTTTTGTGGGATACAATGCTGAAGGATTACTATATGATAACAATGTAATGACAGCTCAGCTGAGTGATGCAAGCGGTAGTTTTGCCAATCCCGTTGCTATTGGATCCTATGCTGTTCAATCGCCCGAAACCGACCCATCGGGAATTATAACTTGTACACTTCCATCCGGATTAAATGGAAACAATTACCGCATTCGGGTCGTGTGTGCATCTCCAGAAATGACAAGTCCTGACAATGGATTTGATATTC
>JBIPLZ010000382.1:0-2705 GCA_044369395.1 Flavobacteriales bacterium
TGTGGAAAAAGGACCGTAAAACCTGTTGACCAATTTCGTATTTGAAGAGGTTTCGATTCATACAAAACCTCCATGACCTTGATATCGGGAGCATCAAAAAATAAGGTATCTATGTTTTTTCTTAATGCTTGGAATTGATGTGTTACACGTCCAGAAATTTGACCTTTTTCAGGAATGAATGATGCTTCCAAGCGTAAATGTTTGAAATCGACAAATCGTTCGCGCGGAACGGAAGCCGAATCGAAAGGCATTTTTTTAATAAATGGTTTAACAGATTCTTTCTGAGAAAATACCGAAAGGCTTGTTAATGTTGCAACACCTAAAATGAGTGTTCTGAAAAATTGAGTCATAAAGCGGTCTTAAAAGATCGCCGTAAATGTATCAGATTCGTTTGATTTCCAAGCACGATACATGCCTTCTGAATTGAATGGCGTTTAAGAGGATAAAATCTTCAAGTGAACGAATAAACGCTTCCACTGCATCAATGGATTGACCTACATTATTTAAAATGGAATCGCCCGCCTCCAATACTTCCTTTAAATCAGCATGATAACAGCTTTATTTTGGGAGTAAACTGATGGCGGGCGAGCTTTCCTGCTCCACCTAAAATGGCGAGGCTAAATACAATTATTACGCTTCGTGAACGACAATCTTCTCAATCTTATCGCCTTGACGAATTTGATCAACGATATCAACACCTTCAGTTACTTTACCAAAGCATGTGTGTTTGCGGTCAAGGTGTGAAGTATTGCGACGACTGTGGCAAATGAAAAACTGTGATCCACCTGTGTCTTTTCCAGCATGTGCCATCGATAAAACACCACGATCATGGTATTGATTATCTCCTGTTAATTCGCATTTGATGCTGTAACCTGGTCCGCCTGCACCTGTTCCAGTAGGATCTCCGCCTTGAACAACGAAATCAGGTATAACACGGTGAAAAGTAAGTCCATCGTAATATCCGCTTTTTGCAAGACGGACAAAATTATCAACGGTAATAGGCGCATCGTTATCGAAGAATTCAATCTTCATATCGCCATATTGGGTAGTTAATGTAGCAGTAGTCATGTGTAAAAATTTTGGCAAATATACTATTCCAAATGTGAATGAATTAGGATTTCATCGCTTTCCAACGATTGATTAACATATTTGTGGAAGCATCGTGAGAATCAATTGTTTGATCGTTTTGTAATTCGGGTAGAATGCGGTTAGCTAATTGTTTTCCCAATTCCACACCCCATTGATCGTGACTGAAAACGTTCCAAATAACACCTTGCACAAATATTTTATGCTCATAAGCAGCAATGAGAGCTCCCAAATTATAAGGTGTTAACTGCTTTACGAGAAAACTATTTGTAGGTCGGTTGCCCTCAAAAACTCGAAAAGGAGCATGAAAAGCTATTTCATCGGCAGTCATTCCTTTGGCATTCAATTCCATCTCGACCGTTTCGCGATTTTTACCATTCATCAATGCTTCTGTTTGAGCAAAGAAATTCGAAAGCAAAAGAGTATGATGTTCTCCAATTGGATTTTGACTGATGGCAGAAGCGATAAAATCGGCAGGAATGATTTGAGTTCCTTGGTGAATGAGTTGGTAAAAAGCATGTTGACCATTCGTTCCAGGTTCTCCCCAGATGATTGGTCCAGTTTGATAGTTTACCGAATTTCCACTGCGGTCTGTTTGTTTGCCATTGCTTTCCATATCGCCTTGTTGAAAATACGCTGCAAAACGATGCATGTATTGGTCGTAAGGAAGAATGGCTTGCGATGAAGCATTGAAAAAATTCACATACCAGATTCCAATGAGCGCCATCATAACCGGAATGTTGTGCTCAAATTCGGCAGTTTCGAAATGGGTATCCATGGCATGAGCACCTTCAAGTAAAGCTTCAAAATTCTCGAACCCGATTGAAAGTGAAATGCTCAAACCAATGGCACTCCATAGCGAATAACGACCTCCAACCCAATCCCAAAACACAAACATGTTGGCTGTATCAATTCCAAATTCAGCAACCGCTTGGGCATTGGTAGAAACCGCCACAAAATGCGAAGCCACATGATTGGGATCGAGCGCATGTTCTAAAAACCAAGTGCGAGCAGAATGCGCATTGGCCATGGTTTCTTGCGTAGTAAATGTTTTGGATGCGATTATGAAAAGTGTGGTTTCTGGATCTACTTCGCGAAGCGTTTCGGCGATGTGCGTCCCATCAACATTAGACACAAAATGCAATTGAATGTCCCGATTTGAAAAGGGTTTTAAAGATTCTGTTACCATTACTGGACCCAAATCAGATCCACCAATACCAATATTAACGACATGCTTAATCGATTTTCCAGAATAGCCTTTCCATTCTCCACTGTGAACCTCATGGGTAAAACGCTTAATCTGATCTAACACGGCATTCACATCAGGCATAACATCTTTCCCATCAACCAAAACGGGGCGATTGCCTCGGTTTCTTAATGCAGTATGCAAAACGGGACGATTCTCAGTTAGGTTGATTCGTTCACCCGAAAATTGAGCATCAATGGCTTGTTTCAAGCCGCATTCGTTTGCCAAGTCAAGCAAAAGTTTTTGTGTTTCCTTGGTCATTCTGTTTTTAGAATAATCAAATAGAAACTCACGCCAATCGATTGAAAATTCTTCGGCACGTGATGGATTATTTTTAAACAAATCGCGCATGTGCACATCGCGCATGGTGTTG
>JBIPLZ010000383.1:0-2704 GCA_044369395.1 Flavobacteriales bacterium
TTCTTATGCAGCTTTTTGGTTATTGGAATTGTGGGTGCGAATATTCAATATGTTATTCCCTCGATTAATTTCCTCGAGGTAATTTCAAGCAAACAGCAAGCAATTATTCGCTTGGCATATTACACCGATGCAGGAAGTGTTTTGCACATGAATCCTTTAGATCCTAATATTTTCAGTTTTCTTCGGAATCTTCCTGAAGCATTGTTTAATGCAGCATTTCGACCTAGTATCATTGATGCTCACAATGCACTTCAATGGTTTGCCGCATTCGAGAATGCATTTATTTTACTCTGCTTTATTTTAGCCATTGGACTTTATACTCCACAACAAGATCCTATTAAACGTGCAGCCGGTTGGTTTTGTATAAGTTTCGTTTTAGTCCTTTTTTCAATCATGGGTCTAAGTACACCCATACTTGGTACACTTGTGAGATTCAGAATGCCAGCCATTCCATTTCTATTTATTGCTTTTTATTTATTTGCTGATTTGAATCGGCTTATTGCACTTAAAAACCAACTTCTCAATCATGAAGAATGAAACGATTTTAATATCTGGAGCTACTTCCGGAATTGGAAAAGCCACGGCTGAATTGCTAGCAAAAACTGGACGTTCACTTATTTTAACTGGTCGACGAATGGAACGATTGGAAAAATTGAAATCGGAACTTGAGGCAAAAGGGGCGGATGTTTTTATTGCATCGTTCGATATCCGAAATCGAAAAGAAACAGAAAATTTCGTCGATTCAATTCCAGCAACATTCCGAAACATTCGTGTATTAATTAACAATGCAGGTTTAGCTGCAGGACTCGGTGCTGTTCAAGATGGAGATCCCGACGATTGGGATCAGATGATTGATACCAATGTGAAGGGCTTGCTTTACTTGAGTCACGCAGTTATTCCATTATTAGAAACATCCGAAGGTGCGCAAATCGTGAATGTTTCTTCCATTGCTGGAAAGGAAGTTTACCCGAACGGGAATGTATATTGCGCAAGTAAATTTGCTGTTGACGCACTTACGAAAGGTATGCGAATCGATTTGCTTCCAAAGGGAATTCGCGTGAGCTCAGTCTGTCCGGGTATGGTAGAAACGGAATTTTCCTTGGTGCGATTTAAGGGTGATGCAGAACGAGCTGCAAATGTCTACAAAGGCCTTCAACCATTGCTTCCAGAAGATATAGCGGAATCAATTCGTTATATAATCGAATCGCCTTACCGTATTTCCATTGCAGATATGCTCATCTTTCCTACTGTTCAAGCATCCTCACGTGATGTTGTACGTGAAGAAGTTTGAATAGCTTGAACGCGTGGATTCATCACACGAAACCACATGGATGGAATTAAAGAAAGTAGCATCATCGCAGGATACCCTGATGGAAGTTGTGGGCTTTCTTCAAAATGACGAAGCACTTGATATTTGCGGGATGCTTTGTAATGATGGTCGGAGTGTCGGGTAAGTTCGAACAAGAAAATTCGCCCAAAAACATGGTCCGAATTCCACGAATGCCAGGGTTGAACTTTCTCAAATACACCCGATTTTACTTCTTTTCGGAGCAAACCATAATGCTCGATGTAATTAATTATCTCCAATAGAATGATTCCAATAAAGGCAGTTGCGATAAATAGGAGTGTTGCTTTTATTCCGAAAAGAATGAATATGAAAACCATTAATAAGATTTGTGCACTTTGAAAAAGAAGCATGGTGTTTCTTAAACTAAAGAAGGAAACATGCTGTTTTTTGAGAATCCCTGTTTGAATGTGCCAAGCCGAAACATATCCTCCAACAATTGATCTCAATAAAAATAGATACACATTCTCGTTGATTCGAGCAGTTGCAGGGTCTTTGGGTGTGGCAACATAGCGGTGATGTCCATGATTATGCTCAACAAAAAAATGCAGATACAAGGAACTTAATAAGAGCAATTGTGAGAAAAATTGTTCCAACTTATTGCTGCGATGCCCTAATTCATGCGCCACATTTATTCCCAAAACACCCGAACAAACTCCAACAGCGGATGTCATTCCAATAAGTTGCAAAGCAGAATAACTATTTTGGCTAACGAGCACCAGAAAATAAACAACAATGCCCCATTGTATAGGAACACTCAACCAAAGAAAATAATCGTATCGCGATTTTTTAGCTACACTAGATTCTTCCGTTTCACTTAAATTTTTGTCGGTAAATGGAATGAAATGTTCGAAAAGCGGGATCAGTACGAAAGCGTAAATTGCAGTTCCAAATGCAAAATACTGCGGAAATGTGAGTGCGAAATAACTCACAATGGCAATGGAATAACCCGATAAATAACGTAAATCATTTAGCCAATTCTTCATGTCGAAATTTACAAAGAATTCGATTTAAAATGAGAGTTCTTTGCTTTTCATGTATTTTAGCCTCATTTCGTTTCTGTATCCAGCAATATATTTAAATGTTCAATCGCCTTTTCGTATTTATTATCCCCACATTCATTCTACTGAGTGTATTGATTTCGGGTATTATTCTATTGGAACCATCTTCAGAAAAACATCAATTTTTGCCAACATCTGGCGGAACTCGTGCTCTTGGAAAAGAAGAAGATGAATCGGAAGAGCAACAACGCCGTTTGGAATGGATAGAACAAATTCACAAAGCAGCACCGGGAACCGATTGGCGCGAAATGGATCGCAAAACACGTTGGAAGAAATACCAAAATTCAAACTCTTTGGG
>JBIPLZ010000051.1:0-10084 GCA_044369395.1 Flavobacteriales bacterium
CATTACCTTTGGGCGTTACAGCTGCTCCCGAGTTTGTGTACGATGCATTTTTAAGCAACAATAAATACAAAACGTTCTTTCATGGACATTCATTTACCGCTAACCCCATTGCGTGTCGGGCTGCTTTTGCCTCACTCGAATTGCTAGAAAAAACCGAATGTTTGATTAATATCCAACAGATTGTATTGGACCACCATCAATTTGCAAATGAATTAAAAGGACATCCGCGAATTGCAGAAATACGAATACTTGGAACTATTATCGCAATTGAATTAAAGACCGATGAGGAAAGAGGCTATATGAATCCTGTTTCGGAACATATTACCGAGTTTTTTCTAGATCAAAAAATATACCTGCGACCACTTGGAAATGTTATTTATTGCACTCCTCCATACATCATAAGCGTATTGGAGCTAGAACTCGTTTACAATGCAATACGAGCTTACCTCGAGCAATAAATTTTCGAAGCTTCATTTAATAAACCTCTTATTATTGATATTTTTGACCTATGAAAAAAACGGCATTTGAATCGGATCGCATTGTTGTAAATGAGAGTCCGGAGGAATTGGAGATTACAATCAGTGGAAAAATTCCACAAAATCAATTTGTTGTTTTAAGTGCTTGGTTAGTTTTATGGAGTATAGCAGGTTTGTATGTTATAACTCAACTTTTCGCACCTCAACCCAATGAAATACGAATTTTTATTTTCGTATGGCTCATTTTCTGGATTTATTTCGAGTATAAAGTGGCAACTGCGTGGCTTTGGAGAAAGTATGGCCAAGAGATTTTTAGAATTCAAAAAGACAAAGCTGAATTGCGATTTGAACTAGCTAGAGGTGGAAAAAGCAATGAATTCAATCCTTCTGAAATCCTAAAAATATCAAACCTTGAACCTCAAAAAGGTGTTTTTATAAAAAATTATTTTTCATCCTATTGGGTAGTAGGTGGAGAATCTATCTCAATTGAATACCAGGGTAAATTATATCTTTTTGGTAGACAAATTTCTCAGCAAGACGCTGAACTGCTCATTCGCAAAATTAAAACCCGCTTGAAAATTTAATTGATTGTATCAGCTCTGAATTGCCGATTTTGTATACTATCTAAAATTTCCTTGTTACGCATTTCCCAATATACATTCCATGTGATGAGTGAATCTTGAACGAGACCATGCGATTTATTATTTGAAGGATGATGTAGTTTTTTGAGTAATTGTAAAGCTTTTCGTTTATCTCCAGATTCTAATGCCGAATGAATTGATTGGTCTAAATCTATAAGATCCATGTGTTTGCTTTCATCTTGATATCGCTCAACATACAGGTATACTGAAACAAAAAGTAAAATTGGTATAACTATCCTAAAAAGCCAGGTAGTCCATGGAGTATTTTTTTTATCTTTCATCGCGCATCCGCATACCAACCTATTCTAAACCTACCGTTTTCGGTATAATGATATGATTGCATTGTAGCTGAATATTTAATAGGAGCCCTGAGCTGGACTCTCATGAAACTGATATAATTATGAAGCGATCTGTTGGACATGCCCATTTTAATAGCAAAAGCAGTAGGCGTACCCGTGGCATTTCGACGAATAAGCATATCCATTCGTTCAATCTTGTTCAAATCCATATTTTGCAAAAATCAATCCTTTCACTGAAAATTATTTTCAGTCTACAGAACTTACTTTGAATAAACGAATAAATATAAATAATATACCAAGCGGGATGAATAATTTCGAAAATGACGAACATCTATCGAATTCGCCGCCTAACATCCATGTTTTTCATAATGAGAATTCCAATTTAAGTAACTGGTATTTAATTCACATGCCAGAGCTTCTTTTCCTTGCCTACCATATTGTTGAAAATGAAGAGGATGCAGAAGATATTGTTTCTGGATTTTTTGAAAAAATAGTGCGGCTAACGAATGAAAATAGTCATTCATTAGTTCTCAGTTCAGATTTTGACCTTTTAGGCTATTTTAGAATTTCAATTAAAAATGCATGCCTTGATCATTTAAGGAGAAAGAAGATTAAAATTAAAATTCTTTCACATTTAGAAGACACACTTCAATATTGGAAGCAACCCGAAGTGAATGAATTGATGGAAGATGAGCGCATTGAATTTTTACTTTTAAATTTACCTTTGCGAGAGCGTCAAATTTTTAAAATGCATTTAGATGGCATGAAAAATCATGAGATATCAGCTGATCTTGGGCTTTCAGAAATTACTGTCCGAAATACATTGCACAATGCGCGCAAACGTATTCGCAGTATGTGGAAAAAATTTATGCGTTAATTATGGAAAACATTAAATCTACTCATGAATTTCCCGATTGGACTGAATTAAAAATGCTGTTCAGTGGAAAACTTTCACTCAAAGAAGAAAAGCATATCATCATGCGAATTCAAAAATACCAACCATTGGATGCCGCTGCAGAAGGATTAAAGTCTTGGCTCGAAAAACATGATTACAAGATTGAAGATGCATACAAGTGGACACAACTCGCGAAAGAACGTGCTTCTATTATTAAGAAAAAATAAAAAATCGCGCATTGTTGTTTTAATTATGTCATAACATCATTTCGCGCATTGCTTTGGAATCTATGAACTTCATTCATTCTAATATTTCCATAGCTTTACAAACATTTAACAAATCAATTTTACATGTCAGATATTCGGATTGGATCGAAAGTACGTTTGTTAAATGAAGTTGGCGAAGGCATTGTAACTGGTTTCAACAAACAAGGATTGGCTTTAGTGATGTTGGAAGAAGGTTTTGAAATTCCATATTTGCCTAATCAACTCGTAGTTGTGGGAGGAAGCTCAAATACTAACACAACCTCCGAAACCAACACACATGCAAGCTATCAGGCTACATCTCTAAACGAGTCGATATACCTCGGTTTTGTTTTAGAGGGAATCGTAAAAGATCAACCTAAAATTTCGGCTCGTATCTTAAATCAGCGAAAAGAGTCATTCCTATTTGCATTATACAGTGAAACCGATCGTATTTTCACCCTGGAATGCAGCGGGGAACTTGGAGGAGGATGTAGCAAAACATTCTTTACAGGGATTTTACCTGAACTCTTGAATCGCGATCGTTTTTACATGCAATTGCAGCCTTTAACTGGGAATACTTCTGTTATTCCTTCTCAATGGTCGGGTTATGTTAAGCATCAAACACCAGCAATGATTGAACCTTCAACTTGGCCTCAACAAGTGGTTTTTTCCGAACGGGCTTTGCTCATTGAAATATATCCTGAAAAAGGAGGAAACCAAAGCAAAACGCCAAACAAAGATGCAATCATTCGTAAACCTACAACCCTCTCACAAGACTGGCTATTAAAGCAAGGACGTGATGGTAATTACGAGGTGGATTTACACATCGAAGAATTATTGGAGGATACAGCAGGTATGGACAATGCCGAAATAATTCGTTATCAATTAAGGTATTTTGAGAAATGCATGGACGAAGCCAAACGCAGACCCATTAAACGTTTTGTAGTGATTCACGGAGTTGGTAAAGGAAAACTGCGTGATGAAATTCGTAAACTGTTGAAAGCCGATTCTATAGAACATTACGATGCAGCACTCTCGAAATACGGTTATGGCGCCACTGAAATTTTAGTTAAATAATCTCAAAATAGTAAACTCTTATGCTTTGTTAGAAATAAGATTTTATTTTAAGCGTATAAAAATATCATTTACATAATTTTAATAATTTTGGAGGATAAATATTAAATTTTTAATGCATGCATTTCCTAATTGGTGTTGTTATTTTGGTGTTTTTAATAGGGTTGGTTTCTCGGTCTAAGGGCGATGGCTTTCTTGATACATTGAGTTCTGGTTGCGGAACAACAGTCCTTATTATAGTTATTATAGCCATTATTGTTATTTTTTTAATATCATCATCATAGATTGTTGATTTATTTTTGAAAGTAGATGTGCAAACTTATTTGGTTCTTCAGTAAATAGAACAATGAATTATCTTGAATAAAAAAAGCCGTTCTCAATAGAACGGCTTTTAAACAGAGTTAATTATTGTTATTCCTTTACAAATTTCTTGATAATGTAATTAGCATTATTAACTTTTACTTCAGCATAATATATTCCGGAAGTTAAGTTTGAAATATCAAGAATTTCACTTTGTTGAGAATCGCTTATATTCTTATTCATGACAACGTTTCCTAACATGTTGAAAATTCGAATCGAGCTTAATTTCTTTCCATTAATTGATAATGTAATCTGCTCTTTTGCAGGAGATGGAAATATTGATAAGTTATTATCAACTGTAACATCCGAAACACCCAGAGTAAAAGGCGTAATACCATGAGCGGTAAAAAATGGATCAAAGTCATCAGCTGTTCCAATTGGCCAGATGTCTTGTTCAACAATTGAAAGATCAGGTGCTATCAAAATCATTGTTGGGTATGCAGTGATACCATAAGTAGCACTAAAACTTTGTGGGCCACCTGTAGCACTACCTTCTGTACCACTTATTCCTTTTGGATATGGGCCCGTTGGATTCATGTATGTTGATTCCCAAGATTGCATCACGGCATTGTTATCATCACGATTTATTGATACAAAATACACTTGAGCATCTGGATTATTTGCTCCATACGTCATAAACGCTTCATGTAATTTAGGTGCTGTATTTTGGCATGGCCCACAATTAGTGAAAAAGAAGTCAATTAAAACATACTTACCTTCACCCAGTTTAGAAAATAAGTTAAATGTGTTTCCTTCAATATCTTTTGCCGTAAAATCAACAGCAGTGGTCAATGTTGTCTGCGCATTTATTGCAATTGAACAGAAAGTCAACAAACAAAGTATAATTTTTTTCATCAGATTTTTTTTAAGTGGATTGATTATTTACAAATATGAAATAAATAATTAGTTCAGCCAAAAAATATGAGGTGTTCTTTAAATTCCTAATGATTAAGAATTAAAGAATTATTAGATTCTTTGTTATTTTTCTGATTTTAATTGAATCACCACTCTGATTTCTTTGCTTTCTTCGATTCTCGTGGATCGCGAATGGTGAAGTTTCTTGACAAATTAAAGCCACCAATAATATCACCTGCTTTCCAAGTGCCAGAGTTTTGATGGATGAACGCTTTTTCAATCATATGTGTGCTATTTGTAAAACACAATTGAAATACGTGCCCACCAGTTTCAATATCAAATCCAATGGAAAGCATGTTTGTTCCCGCAGGTTTGAACTTATTGATTTGGTAAAAGTATTCCACATTGATGCTTGTACGGCGGGTTAATTTCATGCGTCCACCCATTCCAATCGAGAATAAATCGTGAGGTGTTGAAATTGAATCTACTAAATTCCGATGCACCATAGTTGGTGAAACTTGGAAAGAAAAACTTTCATTGAATTTTCGTGCAATAATTAATTGATGAACAAAAAACATGTTCGAAGTAAAAAAGTTAGTTCTTTCGGGTTTTTCATAAGGTACTGTAATAGTTTGCATGGAAGCCATATAGCTCAATGTAATGGGCATATTGCGAGCACCTTTACTTTGTCTCAATATTTTTGCTTTCAAAAAACTATCGTAAGTTTTTTCGAATGTACTTCTACCTCCACCAATCATCAACCAGCGGTTAATTCCATATTCTAAACTCACACGCATGGTAGCTACATCCAATCCATAGAATTGCTTTATTCCAGAATTTATAGCCCCAAATCGATGCGAAATACGCATATCCATAACCCCTGCGGCTACATTTTCAACGGTGTGTCCGTTAATTAATCGGGTAGTTTTAAACGTGGCGGTTGCAAAATCGGGTTCAGCATCTTTCGACATTTCTTCTTCCAACATTTTGGCAAGATCGTCGGGCTGCGCTGTTAATGAAAGTAAACTTGATAAAGCAATGCAGGTTGAAAGTAGAATCTTTTTCATTCAATCAAAAAAAACGAGAATCCATTTCTGAATTCCCGATGAGAACTAAGAATTATTTTTTGGGCTCGTATGCGGCATCGATTGTGATTGTAGCTTTTTCAGCAATTTTATCAGCAACCACTTTGGGGCGATCAATCTTATAATCTTCCAACTTCACAGAAAACTTAGATTTTGCATGAATTTTCCCACCTTTAATCGAGATCGTTCCATCCACTGTGATTGGTTTTGTGATACCATGTAATGTGAAATTACCTGAAGCTTTTACCGGATAATCACCATCTTTTGCAAAATTTACATCCGATAAATTATTGATTTTACCTTTGAATTCGGCTTTTGGGAATTTACCACTTTCCATATAATTCTCATTGAAGTGCTCTTCCATCAATGCTTTTTCGAATCGAAAACTTTTCACGAGTAATTGAAAAACCAAATCGCCAGTAACTTTGTTTAAAATTGATGTCGCCTCATTGTTCACAGCATCAATGTTTTCTACCGGATTCGCTGGTGTACAATCGAAATTTACTTTTGCTGTTTTGGTTATAAATAAATTTTGGGCCGATGCAGTAAACGCTCCCGTAATAAGCAAACTAGAGAATAAAATGGATTTTAATTTCATGGTCGTTTAATTTTTCAGATTATGTTGGTAACGAATAAATGTATCAATTATTTGGATATCCAACGTTTATCCAAGCTCTAATTGTATTGATATTACAGTCACTCATTTTTGCACTTGCGCCTTTGGGCATATTGCTCGCATTGCCATCCCAGATTATGGAAGAAATGAATCGCGCTTTATCCGCATCTAAATATGATTTCACTCCATCGTATGTATCCAATGGAATTCCGGCAGCGGCATTTACACCAGCATGGCAGCCAGAAACACTACATTTTGAATTCATAATTGGTACGATATCGGTTGCATAACTAACAGAAACGGTATCGCAAATTGTAGAACCGCTGTCAGGATATAACTCTTCTTCTGTATCGTAATAACATCCCGTCAATCCACTACAAACGAACAATGTGAGTATAAATATTGAAATTCTGTAAGACATTTTCATGAACGCAAATTAGTTATTTAATGCACCTGCTTGAATCCATTTACGAATTTTTGTGATATTGCAGGAATTCATCTTGGCAGAACCCTTAGGCATTGGAGAAAAGCCACTCGCGTGTTGAATAGAGCCTAACAAACGACCATCATTCACAATTGCCTGCAAACTAGCCCAAGAAGAGGTAATTATACCATCAGATGGAAAACTTCCTCCATGGCAGCCATTGCAAAAATTTGACAGAATTGGAGCAACATCGGCTGCATAATTAAAGGCAGTAGTGTCGCAAACATTAGCACAATTAGTTGTGTTTTGTGCACCTTGATTAATCCATAACTGAATAAGTGAAATCTGAGCAGATGTTAAATTAGAGTATGGATTTGGAGGCATACTTCCATCTAAAATAGCTTCCATAACGTCTCCACTTGAAGGTGCATTAGGGACTATTTCTTCCATTATGTTTGTGTAATCGGTTAATTGGATATTTTTTTCTTGTGTAATTGCATCGTGGCATCCGCTCATAGCACAGTTGCTTACAAACAAAGGAAGAATTTGACTTTCGAAACAAACCAAAGTATCAACAGGTGGAGGTGTTGTTGTATCTATTGGATTTGTTGTTTTTTCAAGATAATCGAGTTCATGTTTGCAACTTAGAATGATAAGAACGAAAGTTGATATCAAAAGCGATGAAAATATTTTTGAAAAAATCATAAGTTTTGATGGGTAGATTTTGACTTCAAGAAAAAGAAATTTCCTTATTTAAAAAATGACTTTTGTCATGCAAAAATAGCTTTAGGAGATTAACGAAGAGATATTTAATATTGGTTTTATTATCTTAAATTATAATTAAATTCAAGAGGCCAATTCAAAATAGCATTTACATTTGCTAAAAATCTATTCCCATGAAAAAAACGTTGAAAATAGTATTGCTTGTTATCGTGGTTGGAGCATGTATAGGTGGTTTTGTAGCATACAAAATGTGGAATAAACCCTTTGATGATGTTACTAATATGGAAGGAATTGCAGTTAATGCAGATGTTTTATACAAAGCCTTTGAAACCAATGAGCAAACCGCCAATACAACGTATGTTGGTAAAGTAGTTGAAGTAAGCGGAACAGTTGGAGATATTGAAACATCCGATAGCATTGCCCGTGTTATGATTACCTTTCCTGATGCGATGATGGGTGCTGTTCGTGTAACACTCGATTCACGTCACTTAGCTGATGCAAAAGCAGTGCAGACCGGAGATCAAGCTACATTTAAGGGATTCTGCAATGGATTTTTAATGGATGTAGAAATAAAAGATGGTGTTTTAATTAAAAAATAAAATTTCACAAACGCCCTTGAATAATTTCATCTACAATTGCTGGATCTAACAAGGTACTCGTATCACCTAAATTTCCGAATTCTCCTTCAGCAACTTTGCGAAGTATGCGGCGCATGATTTTACCAGATCGTGTTTTAGGTAATCCGCTTACAAATTGAATTTTATCGGGTTTGGCAATGCGTCCTATTTGAGCACTTACTGTTTCAAAAATATCTTCTCGCAATTGTTGAGGATGTTCTGGGATTGCATCACAGATAACAAAGGCATAAATTCCTTGTCCTTTAATATCATGCGGATATCCAACAACCGCGCTCTCTATGACATGTTTGTTTTGGTTGATCGCATTTTCAATTTCGGCGGTTCCGAAGCGATGTCCCGAAACATTGATTACATCATCCACTCGACCAATAATTCTGTATAAACCATTCTCATCACGACGCGCTCCATCGCCCGTGAAATAATAATTTTGGTAGGTCGAAAAATAGGTAATTCTACATCGTTCGTGATCTCCATACGTTGTACGAATCATCGAAGGCCAAGGGAATTTAAAAGCCAAATAGCCTTCCTCGTTATTTTCAACGATTTCTTTTCCTTCAGCATTCAATAAAACGGGCTGAACTCCGGGCAATGGCAATCCAGCAAAACTTGGTTTGGATGGCGTTACACCAGCCAATGCCGAAAGCATGATTCCACCAGTTTCGGTTTGCCAAAATGTATCCACAATGGGACATTTTTCTTTGCCTACATGCACATGGTACCAATGCCAAGCTTCTTCATTAATCGGTTCTCCAACAGAACCTAACACGCGCAACGAATGCAGATTATACGCAAGCACATGGTCGATTCCTGCTGCCATCAAAGAACGAATAGCTGTTGGTGCCGTGTAAAACACATTCACACGATGTTTATCGATGACGCTCCAAAACCTTCCCGCGTCCGGGAATGTGGGAATTCCTTCAAACATTAAGGAAGTAATTCCCGACATCAGTGGTCCATACAATAAATACGAATGTCCGGTTACCCAACCTATATCGGCGGTACACCAATACACATCATCCGACTGAATCTGAAACACATTACGAAACGAATAATTTACATACGTTGCATACCCACCGCAGGTATGAACCACGCCTTTGGGTTTTCCTGTCGAACCGGATGTGTACAATATGAACAACATATCTTCGGAATCCATGGGTTCTGCAGGACAATCGCTATCGACCATTTCCATTTCAACGTTCCACCAAACATCACGATAGGAAATCATTTCAGCATCCCAATTCAAGTGGGAATGAACAATTACCCGATTTACCGAGGTGCATTGCAATAATGCTTCATCCACAACCGATTTCAATGCCATCTGTTTGGCACCGCGATTTAATCCATCGCTTGTTATAACTACTGAGCACATCGAGTCGTTAATGCGGTCGGCGATTGATTGTGCCGAGAAACCTGCAAAAACAACCGAATGGATAGCTCCAATGCGAGCACATGCAAGCGTTGCGATTGCCAGTTCGGGAATCATGGGCATATACAAACAAACGCGATCGCCCTTGCGAACTCCATTGCGCTTTAGCACATTGGCAAACTTACATACTTGAACATATAATTCGCGATAGCTTAGTTTAATCGATTGCTCATTAGGGTTGTTCGGTTCCCACAAAATGGCGGTGTGATTTCCACGCGTTTCGAGGTGACGATCGAGGCAGTTTTCGGTAATATTGAGTTTTCCTCCCAAAAACCATTTCACATTTGGCTCATTGAAATTCCATTCAAGTACTTTGTTAAATGGAAT
>JBIPLZ010000384.1:0-2702 GCA_044369395.1 Flavobacteriales bacterium
ACAGCACCTACTCGCATGTTAAAGCCATTGACGATCTATTTATGAGTGTTTCTGGCGTTCCCGATGGGACTTGGAAACACTGGAGCAATAATGGAGTCTTAATCTCGGAATCTGGGTATAGCAAAGGACTGCGCCATGGCGTATGGAAAACGTATCACGAAAACGGCAAACTCAAAACACTTCGCGAATACCGCAACGACGAACCTATAGGAGATGAAAAGCAGTTCGGTATTGATGGAAAAAAAATCGACAAGAAGAAAGAAAAATGTCCGAGTCAGAATTGGGGAAGCAGCTATATCTGCTCAGAACATGGACTCGTTTCTGTTACCGATGATATTGGGGTTTGCTCCAACTGCAGAAAAGGCACCAGCAGCGGCATGTTCGGACTTTGCGCGCAATGTGCCTGTAAGTTGGGAAGGTGTCAGATGTGTGGGAGGAAATGGTGAAATGAGAAAGCCCCTGAAATTATACTCTTCAGGGGCTTTAGGATACTAACATAAAGTATAATTAAACATAAAACTTTAAAAGAATCAAGCTTAATTAATGATTAAGTAGTTGAATGTTACCATAAAATTTAGAATTGCCTTCTATCAATTATTTTTAAAAACATACAACTCAACCGTATTTTTATTTGTATCAATGTTTATTCTTGAAGGGTAAATATTAGACGTTTTATTGTTCTTAGTTAATGTAAAATCATAAGACTTTTTATCATATTTGAAAACAGCTCCTGACAAAACATCAATTCCCCAACCTAATAAATTACCTAAATTTAAAACGCTCACGACATTAAACTCTTTGTCAAGTTCAAAGAATCTTGTTTCATAACCATCGAGTTTAATTTCAACTTCCTTTTCATCAAAAGATCTTTTAACTTTTAATGAACATGGAGTTTTGCATTGCTCTATACCATCTATATAAATTATAGCTCCAGATGGAGTACTATTAAATGCAATTCTATCTTTAGTTCCAGTAAAAACAGTTGCGCAGCTGGAAAAGAAAACACAAATAGCTGTAAGAGTGATTATTTGATTTTTCATGATTGTTTTGATTTATTTTTAATTTATTGGTTTAGAAATTATTTAATAAAGAGGATGCTTTCGCATCCTCTTAGTATGGGCATCGGTTAGAAGAATTGAATTAGTTTGAAGAAAAATACTACACTTCAGATAAATGCCTATTCGTTTATGTAAATTTAGTGCACAAATATGTGCATTGATGAACTTGAATGCAAATGATTTTTAGATTATAGCACTATTAAAAATACAATGTCCTTATTAAAAGCACATTAAAATTTTATTCCGGCTAATTTTATACCAATAAAAGCGATTATTTAACCCTTTTATTTGATTAATTAGCAGCTTATATATACATATATGTATTTATAATGAACAATAATGACACATTTTTGTCCCATTTAAGTATTTAACATAGTAATTTTACTTGGCCGATTATTCAATCGGATTTTCCGTTGAAATAAAAAGCTATTCAACCACAAAAATCAAATGAGTATAAATATTAGATTTTTCCGTTCATTACTGAACTGTATCTCCCCGCAACGTTCTGAATCGTTTACGTGCTTCTACTACAAAGAGAGATCCCGGAAATTCGGTCATCAATTCCTTGTATAATTCCTGGGCTTTGGCAGAATCTCCCAAGTGTTTTTCTTGGAGTTCGGCCAGTTTAAACAAGGCATTATCGGCTAAAATATCGGTTTTGTAAGATGCTAAAATCTGGTTGTAGAAACCTGCAGCTTCTGTATATCTGGCTTGACGAACAGCAATGCTGCCTTTGCGGTATAAAATATCGTCCGATAAGCTACTCGATGGAAATGCTTTCTCTAATGAATCTAAGGTTGCAAGTGCTTCGTTGAGTTTGTTTTGATACACCCACAAATCGGCTCTCGAAAACATACGCAAACCTTCGCCGGTTGTATCGAAAACCAAATTGTCGCCAATGAGTAAACTCAGTTCCAAAGCATCATTTGCAATTAATTTCGACGTGGCAGCTTTCAATACATCGAGCTGTGCTTTGGCCCAGTCAAATTCTCCTTTGTAATAAGCCAATCGGGCATTCCGAAATTTGGCCTCTTGTCCAAGGGTGTCGGTCTTCATCGATTTCTCTACCTGCGAATACGTCAAAGTCGATTCCCAAACATCACCATGTAACAATTGAATGTCAGCCATTTCAAGCTTCACCTCGTTCAAACTTCTATTTGTAAGACCCGAATTAGCTGCTGTTAAGGGCTCCAAGATGGAAATGGCTTCTTCTTGCTGATTTCGGAAAAAAGCCTTTACGTGTGCCAAACGAATTGCTAATGCATACGATTGTTCTCCCGGACCAATTTCTTTGTAGGTTCCTTCGAGTAGCGTTTGTAATTCTTGAAGTTCGGCTTCAGTATAAGATGGTGCTTTGCTTAATTTGTTGAACAAATTGACCGACAACTCTTTTTTGGCCATAATGTACAAATCGGAAATGGGCCCTTTTTCGATTACATAGTTGAATGCTTTTTTACCCGTTTCAAATGCATCGTTACTCATGCTGATTCGTGCCACATTATACACACGTTCGCCACGTTCTTTGAGTCGTTTATCGAGCGCTTTTGCTTGAATTAATGCCGATTCAAAATCCTTTTTCTGAATGAACATCCAAATGAGTAGATCGGAAAAGATGAGGTTGTCTGGATTTCGTTGAACTTCTCG
>JBIPLZ010000052.1:0-10043 GCA_044369395.1 Flavobacteriales bacterium
GCCTGATGGAAAACAGATTTTTGTCTACCGAAATAAAGGCGTTCACGGTTCGGGAACTTTGTTTGTATCGAAGAAATCGCCAAACGGAAAATGGAAAAAAGCGGAAGAACTTAAAGGTGATATTAATACAAGTTATTTTGAAAGTTCTGCTTGTTTATCACCTGATGGCAAAACCTTGTA
This sequence comes from Flavobacteriales bacterium, assembly GCA_044369395.1. Taxonomy (GTDB): domain Bacteria; phylum Bacteroidota; class Bacteroidia; order M30B66; family M30B66; genus CALQRR01. Next base: position 181 of record JBIPLZ010000052.1, read on the forward strand.
TTTTGTGAGTGAGCGTCCTCGCGGCGGAATGGGCATGGGTGATATTTACATGGCCAAAAAGAAAAGTAAAACCGAATGGGAGAAAGCCGTGAGTTTGGGTCCAATTGTTAATGATGAATACGATCAAATTGGATTGTTTATGCATCCTGATGGGAAGACCTTGTATTATGCATCTAATTCACCAAAAAGTTTAGGCGGATATGATATTTTTAAAACGACTATCGAAAATGGGATTTGCTCAGAACCTGAAAACTTGGGATATCCAATTAACACTCCTGGCGATGAGCGTAATTTCTGTTTGAGCACCGATGGACGTCAAGCTTGGTTTAGTTCCGATCGCAGCGGAGGTAAAGGAGATATTGATATTTGGGAAATTGATTTTTCTGCAATTGTAGAAGCAAGCAAAGTAAAAACTTCGAGTGAACAAGAAGTTCAGGTTCCCAAAGGACCTCCAATTTCCATATTAAAAGGACATATAATTGATTCTGATGCCTCTCAAATTGTGGAAACCGACTTATCTGTAACTGATAAAGAAAACGGAAAAGTGTTTAACATCAATAGTGATGAAAACGGAGATTACTTTATAACATTAGAAGGAGATCGCACTTATATTATTGAAGTGAAGAATCCTTTGTATAAATCCTATCGTTTCGAAGTTCCGATGAAAAGTTTGTTGGAAGGCACATACACGAAAGAGCAACTTATCGTGTTAGATCGTTTGAAAAAATAGAATAACCTTTAGAGCATTTTGGTAATTTCTTCGCTCATAGGCTTAACAGCTGAAGTATAAAATTTCAGAAGTTTTCCATTTTCATCAATAAGGTATTTGCAGAAATTCCAATTTGGAGAATCGTTGTTCCAGCCGTTTTGGTCTTTGCTACTTAACCACTTGTAAAGCGGTGCCATATCGCTCCCTTTTACAGAGATTTTTTCCATCATCTGGAAAGTAACGCCATAATTCTTCTGACAAAATCCACTAATTTCCTGATTGGTTCCAGGTTCTTGTCCACCGAAATTGTTTGCTGGAAATCCAATCACAGTAACTTTATCTCCGTACTTCAAATTAAGTTCTTGCAAAGCAGTATATTGGGGTGTAAATCCACATTCAGAAGCTGTATTTACCAAAAGAACTTTTTTCCCTTTCAATTTACTGAAATCGAATTCAGCACCATCGATTGTTTTCATTTTGAAAGAATAAAAAGCGGAGTTTTCAGTTTTGGCTTCCATGGTTTGAGGTCTAGTTTCAACGCGTGCGCAGGCCATTGTTATTGAAACTGCTATAAATAGGAAAATTGTTTTTTTCATTTTGTTTTTTTTCTAGAAACAGATAATGCTGTTGATTGTTTTAGATTTAAATTAAAAATTAGAGTTCTGAAAAAGATTAATTCCATTGCGCCAAAGAATAGGCACTTCCATACTGCGATTCTCGATGTAGTGAAAACATACCAAAACACTAGTGCCTGTAGCTTTCACAATATCTCCTGCATCACCTTCAACAACAAATCGATAAGCAAACGTGATGCTTTTGGTTCCAATCGCAGTCACCTCTGTTTCAATAAATAAACGATCATTCAAATAAATTGGGATTCGAAAATCCATGGTATAGTTGGCCACTATTACTCCTGTTTCTTTCCAGTTGTGATGATTGGAAATGGCATCCTGAAAATACTGTATGCGACCAATTTCCATGAAGGAAGGAAATTTTGCATTATTGATGTGATTAAGTATATCGATATCTGAAAATCGAATTTGAATGGGAGTACGATGCATGAATTAATCGAGTTTTTCGAAAATGGAATTATTGCTTTTATATTCGGGGACAATCGATTTCATATAGGAAACGATGTCAATATTATTTTGCGAGGAGAATAAGTTTATGAGTTCGTTAACCTGATTACTAATTCGTTCAAATTCCAATTCTTGGACTGTTGCTCGCATAATTTGAGGATGATGCGTAGGTAGAGTATTCTCTTGATCGTTCAATAATTCCTCGTACAATTTCTCTCCAGGTCGTAATCCTGTGTATATAATTTCGATGTCTTTGCCCACTGTTAATCCATACAACTTTATCATCTTCCGAACCAAATCGATAATCTTCACCGACTTACCCATATCGAAAATAAAAATCTCCCCACCTTGTCCAATAGTACCCGCCTCCAACACTAGCTGGCAGGCTTCTGGAATGGTCATAAAATAACGGGTAATTTCGGGATGCGTAACTGTTACGGGCCCTCCACGCTCAATCTGTTTTTTGAAAATTGGGATAACTGAACCATTTGAGCCCAATACATTTCCGAACCGTGTGGTAATGAATTTGGTTGAGCAGGTTTGCCCAAGCGACTGCACATACATTTCGGCAATACGCTTAGATGCCCCCATTACATTGGTAGGATTGACCGCTTTATCGGTCGAAACCATTACAAATTTCAACACATTGAATTCTGCCGATAAGTCAGCCAGAATGCGTGTTCCCAAAACATTCGTTAAAAGTGCTTCTGAAGGATTGTGTTCCATAAGCGGAACATGTTTATAGGCCGCAGCGTGGAAAACCAATTGAGGTTTGAAATGTTGAAACACACGACGCATTCGACTTTCGCTACGAATATCTCCAATAACTACTTCAAATCCTTCGGCAAGTGTATCATCGTTCAATTCCCTTTCAAGCTCATACAATGGACTTTCGGCTTGGTCGACCAAGATTAGTTTAAGCGGCTTGAATGGTATAATTTGTTTGACTAATTCAGAACCTATAGAACCAGCAGCACCGGTTACGAGCACCACTTTTCCTGCTAAATCGTTTCGAATAAGCTGAAGATCGAGTTGAATGGGATCACGTTCGAGCAAATCATTGATATTGATTTTTTTGATTTGTTTGAAGCTGAGTTCACCATTGATCCAACTTTTCACTGGGGGCACATTGAAAATTTTGGTATTTGAAGCCAAACAAACATCGATTACTTTTTGCTTCCGAGCGGGAAGAACCTGTTCGATTGCGATGATGAGGAGTTTCACATCGAACTGCTCTATGATTTCATTTAATTCAGACGATGAACGGATAAAATTCCCTTGCAACTTTTTTCCGACTTTATTGGCATCATCGTCGATGTATGCAATTACTCTGTATTTAGCTCCAGCATCACGTTCGATGGCTTTTCTAGCGGTAATTCCCGTTTCTCCTGCACCATAAATAATAACATTGGTTTTAATTTTATTAACGCCATTAATCTCATAGAAAATAGATTTTATAACAATGCGCGAAATCACCATTAAGAAAACGGAAAGAATTCCATCAATGATAATAATGGAAAATGGGATCAGATATGCTTGCTTGAAAAGCAGCAGGATTGGATTAATAACTAGAAAAAATGTTGAACCCGCTGCGATAGATAAAAAAATTCGCTCTACATCCTTGGTATTAGTAAATCGAATAATACCGCGATGAGTTTGAAATATTAAAAACGATATTGCACGTATCAATAGAACGACTAAAAACACTAATGGCAACGTAACAATCTCTTCTGGCGGAATTCGAAAATTGAAACGAAGAAAATAGGCTGCTAAAATTGAAATGAAGCAGATAAATAAATCCCCTAAAAAAATGATCCACACAGGAGCATTTGGACGTTCTAAAGTCATGGTTTCAAAGATAGCCATTTTCGATACTTAAAAAATGAATGCATTGGACATTTTTATTTAGGTTTGCAAATCGAAGAACAGATGAGTATATTGTTTATAGTTCCTTATCCCACAGGCAAAGCAGCGAGTCAGCGATTTCGCTTTGAACAGTATTTTCAGGAAATGGATACACGCGGAATGGAATATCGAGTAATTCCATTTTTATCAGAACGTGTTTGGCAAATACTTTACTTACCTGGACGATTTCCCCGTAAAGCTGCAGCTATACTTGGAGGGTTGTTTCGACGATTTCAATTGCTTTTTCAGTTAAAGGGTATTGATATTATCTTTATTCATCGCGAAGCAACTCCTATTGGTCCGCCATTTTTCGAATACATCGCTTCACGTTGGCTAAAGAAGAAAATAATTTACGACTTTGATGATGCCATTTGGATTCCCAATTATTCGGAAGCCAATAGTCATTTTTCCTTTTTAAAAGGCTATGCAAACGTGAAACATATTTGCAAATGGGCTTGGAAAATATCCTGTGGAAATTCGTATTTGTGCGAATATGCTCGGACGTTCAATCCGCATGCAGAAATTGTTTTTAACCCAACAACCATCGATACCGAAAGACTTCACAATCAGGTGAAGAATCAAAATAGCGAAACATTTATTATAGGCTGGACAGGATCACATTCAACCGTTCGTTACATTTCAGAACTGATTCCAATATTAAAAAAGCTTGAATTGGAATTTGATTTTCAATTCATGGTTATTTCGGACATCCCTCCCGAATTTGAATTAAAAAGTTTAGTGTTTCGCAAATGGAATAAAGACACCGAGATTTCCGATTTATTATCATTTAATGTGGGCGTTATGCCTTTGTTAGACGATAAATGGGCAAACGGCAAATGTGGTTTCAAAGCATTACAGTACATGGCTTTGGGAATTCCAGCATTGGTTTCTCCCGTTGGGGTGAATTCTCAAATTGTGGATGATGGCATCAATGGATTTATTTGCAATGCTGCGGATGAATGGGAAAACTCGCTTCGTTTATTACTGAGCAATCGTTCAGAATTGGTGCGTATTTCAAGCAATACCCGAAAGAAAATTGAGGAATTCTATTCTGTAAAATCGAACACCCCAAATTTTCTTCAATTATTTAAACATTCATGAAGAAAGTCCTAATTATTAGCTACTTTTTCCCGCCCTGTAATTTAACTGCATCACAGCGAAGTATGGGCTGGGCGCGTTATTTAAAAGAACAAGGCTGGGATCCAATTGTAGTAACACGAAATTGGGAACAGCATATTTCACACCCCGATAAAATGCACTGTGATTCGGGAGTGAATTTGATATCGGAAAAGAATGAATTTTTCGAAGTGAATTACCTTCCATTTAAAGGAAACCTTCGAGATCGTTTGTATAGTAAATATGGGAATACCCGATTTCAATTATTAAGAAAAATACTTTCTTTCATTGAGCTTTTCGGAAGCAATTTCCACAAAGCATTTATCCCCTACTCCAATTTGCATGATTTTGCTTTGGAATATTGTAAAAAGCATAACGATGTAAAAGCCATTGTTGTGACTGGTAATCCATTCGAGATTTTTCGTTTTGGTTATGAAATTCACAAGCAAACTAGCATTCCATGGATTGCCGATTATCGCGATGACTGGACTACAAGTGAAGTGAATGATGTTTCCGGCTTTTTGAATCGCTTTTTATTAGGATTGAGTAAACGAAGTGAAAAGAAATGGGTTGGCACAAGTGCATGTATTACAACCGTATCACCCTATTACGCTCAGAAAATCGGGAAATTTGTGCAGAAACCTGGACATGTTTTGCTCAACGGTTTTTTTGAAGATGATCTTCGAGCTTATCAGAATCAGGATTTGTATGAAGATTTTACAATTGTATACAACGGAATGCTTTATGGGTCTCAACAAATTGAAATTTTTCTAACTGGATTTAAGAAATTAGTTGATGAGAATCCTGAATATCGCCAACGAATCAAACTTCAATTTCCGGGAATCTTGTATTTAAAAGATGTTGCTCAGCGCGTTCAAAATTTCATGATAGGATATGAAGATACCCTTTTGTTAACTGAACGAATTTCAAGAGAACAGGTCTTAGAAATGCAAGCACGTGCTCATCTGCTGTTGATGGTTTCTCACCTTGGCAGTAAAGGAATTCCGTCAAGTAAAATATATGAATATCTAGGATTAGGTCGACCAGTATTGGTTTGTCCAGGCGATGAGGATATTTTAGATGAAACATTCTCTCAATACAATCTCGGGTTTATTGCTAATACCTCTGATGCTACTTTTGATGTATTGAATACCCAATTTGAAAAATACCTTGAGGGTACATACGATAAAATGCAATCAGATACGCATTATACCGCTCAATTTGCTCGCTCAACTCAAGCAAAGGTATTGGCCGACTTACTAAACAAAGTTTCAGAATAAACCGGGCATTCCAGGTAACATTGAACCTGCAACCGATTTCATTTCCGATTCGTTAACCCTTTCTGATTGCTCTAAAGCTCTATTTATCGCTAGTTGAAGTAATTCTTCCAATTGCTCAGCATCATCCTGATTTAAAAAGGAGAGGTTCAACTTTACATCAAGCACTTTACGATTGCCGTTCATGTTAACTTTCACATTTCCTTGATCTGCTTCTCCTGAAACAACAATAGTATCGAGGCGCGTTTTAACCTCGTCCATGCGTTTCTTCATTTCCATCAATTTGTCCAACATCTTTTTATTTTTTTACAAATCTAAAAACTAAACGAAAACATTTCACATCGCTTATAATTCGAATTTGATTTTCACCCTTCGCTATTTTTAGGCTTTTCAATAAATTATCATGCGATTTCTAATTTCTAATCCCATATTAATTTCATCAATAATATTATTCTTCATCTTTGATATAGCAAAAAGCGAGAGTTCTTTAAATGCATATACGATTGGTTTGCTAGTCGTATCGATAAGGTAAATGGAAATTTACTAAAAGATGGACAACCTAGTTCATCATTCATTCGTGGATGGAAATTAGGGGATGAAGGAAACGGATTCCTCATCGTTTGTTTATTGGAGAAGAATTGAATGTGTGCGAAATCGGTGCGTCATGATTCAAATTGAAGTTGTTGAGATACAATTTTAATAATATCATGAAAAGGCTTGAGTTAACACCTATTGAATTGAAAACCTAATTTGACAATTTAAAATAACATTTAAATTCCAATGACGGGGAAATCTGTAAACAGAAAATGGGCACGTAAGTGTTATGCATAAAAGAATAAAAGCTTATGCCTTAATTTATTGCTACGGCAATAAACTATAGAGACGGGAATTCTGAATTTTCAGGATTCCCGTTTTGTTTGTTTTAAAATCTCAATTTACCTTATAAAACTTTATATACACATACACCATGGCATATAAAAAAGTCATTAGTAAAATGCCCTTCCCCGTTTTTTCGTAATTTCCTTTTTGCATATATTGACGAAAAGGAATTAAATTAAAAACCAATGCTAAAACCAAGTTTGTGGCATCATCGAAACGAGGTTCTGTTGAACCATTATTGAGTTTTATGGTTACAAACTCTTGCAACAATAGATAAACTAAAATGGGGATGATTGCCCCTATCATTGCTCCAAAGGCAAAATTATCGCGCTTAAACATCTTGCTCCCAAGTTTTAAAAGTGTTTAATAATTCGTGTGCCGTCAAATCGAATTTGCAAGGAACAACAGAAACATAATTGTTTTCCAATGCCCAAATATCGGTATCATTTCCGCTATCGTAATTTTTAAATGTACCCGTTAACCAAAAATACGATTTCCCCATGGGATCTTTTCGTTCATCCAATGCTTCTTCCCAATTGGCTTCGGCTTGTCGACAAACTCGAATTCCTTGAATAAGCTCTTTGCTCACATTGGGAATATTCACATTTAAACAAACTCCCTGAGGAATTCCTTTCTCGAATGCATGTGCAATGATAGTTCGCGCAATATCCTGAGAAGCAGAAAAATCAGCATCAATCGAATAGTCTAATAAGGAAAACCCTATCGAAGGAATTCGCTCTAAAGTCCCCTCCATTGCCGCCGACATGGTACCCGAATAAATGACATTAATGGAAGCGTTCGACCCATGATTTATCCCAGAAATAAGCAAATCAGGCTTACGAGGAAGGATTTTATTAACGGCTAATTTGATACAATCTACAGGAGTTCCCGAGCAGGCATACTCAACTTCACCATCGATTGAAATTTTATTATATCGAAGGGCTGCGTTGATTGTTATGGCATGGCCCATGGCTGACTGAGGCTTATCAGGAGCGACCACTACAACAGTCCCAAATTCTTTAGCAACCGCAACCAACGCCCGAATACCCGGAGCCGTTATTCCATCGTCGTTGCAAACCAAAATCAATCTTTCTTGAGCCATTATATAGAAATTTGTTGCGAAATTAGGGAATTAAAAGGCTGTTCAACTATGAATTACCCAACAAAAAAATAGCCCTGAAATTCAGGGCTATTTCATGTGATCCCGTTGAGATTCGAACTCAAGACCCACAGCTTAGAAGGCTGTTGCTCTATCCAGCTGAGCTACGGAACCAAAATCGTGTGCAAATATAGAAAATTCGTTCACGAAGCCATTATTTCTGTTTATTGAATGATGATTTTTCTTGATTTTTTCACGAATTCTCTACTAAACTGAAATTAACAATCAGATAATCAAGCACTATAAAAAAATATGCAAGAAAGTTTGTAGGGAAACTTTTTTTGGTACATTTGCAGCCCACATCACGGTGAGGTGGGTGAGAGGCTGAAACCACCAGTTTGCTAAACTGACGTACGGGTAACTGTACCGCGGGTTCGAATCCCGCCCTCACCGCCAGAGGATTTCTGAATTCAACCGGAATTTCAGAAATGTATTAAAAGAACTTTTTATAAGTTCGGGATGTAGCGTAGTCCGGTCATCGCGCCTGGTTTGGGACCAGGAGGTCGCAAGTTCGAATCTTGCCATCCCGACTAAAAAGCCCTTAGTATTTTGAATACTAGGGGCTTTTTCTTTTAAGTGAACTCGAATTGAACACGCACTGATTTAAACTGCACAAGTTGGTCGAGAAATATTTGATAATATTCTTGAAATGCATTCAATAATTATAACAAATCCAACGTTTCAACAAGCGAAATATTCTTCATCTTTATAATGTTGAAAAATATTAGTCTAATGAAGGTTTCTTCATCGATGCTTTCTGCGAACTTTATAAAAAAATAATCATGGTAAGAAAGTATCTTCTTGGCTTTATATTGTTTGCATTCCTCCCCTTTCAAATACAAGCCTTCGAAAGCATTGTTGCTGTTCAACAATCTTTCTCTCAATCGAAAGTATATGCTGGCGGTAATTTCTTGGTCAAACTTCAAATCAAGCGACAAGGCCTCAATAGTTTTTTTCAGATTGAACAAGAATTGCCCAAAGGAATGACAGCTATTGGAGTAGAAAGCCAAGGAGCTATTTTCAATTTCAAAGATGGGAAAGTGAAATACAATTGGCTGAGATTACCTGCAGAAGAAGAAATTCAAGTGATTTACAAAGTAACAGTACCCTTCGAAATGCGCGGTAAACAGACCATTGGAGGTATTTATTATTATATTGTTGATGAAGAAAAAGAGATTTTTAATATTCCGCAACAATCCATTGAAGTAATCGAATACATCGCACCAAGCGATTCACTTGCCGAGAAAAAACTATTGGGAATTATCGACAACACGGCCGATAAACCTCAATACATGGAAGAAGAAAAAATGGATCTTATCTATAAAATCCAAATATTGAGTTCAACCAAAGAACTTGATAAAGACTCCTTAAGAAAAGCTTATGGTATCAAGGATAGGATACAAGTAGAAAATTACCATGGACTTTACAAATACTTAACCGGCACGTTTGGCACCTACGAACAAGCCCGTGATTACAAGAACAGCATGGATTTCTCCCGTTACATTCCTTTTGTGATTGCATACAACCGAGGTAATAGAATCACCATCGGAGAAGCCATGGACTTAGCTTCAAAGAAACGAAGTGTCCCCAAAAATTAATAAATTGAACCTATTTCCTCGATAATAAATTCGGCTATGCATCCAATGAAACCCGGTGGATTTTCAATTATTCTTTTTTTAAGCTTATTTTCATCTTTTGTATTTGGTCAAACCGAAACTGTGGTTGCCACATATACCCTA
>JBIPLZ010000386.1:0-2687 GCA_044369395.1 Flavobacteriales bacterium
AGCATAAAATAATTCAGGATATGCAGCAGACCAACAATACAAAGTGTTATAGTATTTATCTGCTTCTTTCAATTTCTCTTCTTGCGTCTTAGAATCCGCATTCACTAAATATGGAATGGAGTTTAAACTATCGCAATACAGAACATTACCAACTTTATATTGGTATTGATACAGTTTATTAAAATCTAAATCGTTAGATAAATAGGGAGCTACCCAAACAGGCAATGAAAACTGAGGCTTATCAATATTTACCAAAGATGTATTTGGGGAGGCAACATCAACAAGCTGAGGCGTTGTTCCATTTTCTTTTACATCATTTGCATTTACGGCCGATGAATTCTTGTCTGGGAAACAGCTTCGAACCGCATCTTTCCATAATTTCATTGATTTAACATCATCACCATTGTTAAATAATAAGATGGGAATGGGTAAAATGAAGGAGAAAGCCTCTTGTTCGTCTTGCGCTACCACTTTTCCATTTCTAAAATCTCCCCCATGCGCATACTCCGCATAATACTCAGGTAAATTTTTTGATTGTGGGTCGAAAGGCTTGGGGGCTTCTTTTGTGGCAGCCTTTTTGCTAGTCGCACTTGGCTTCTTGGAAGATGCCGGGGCTTGGGAGTACACGCAATTTGCTGACAGACAAATGACTAGTGTCATAATCTGGAGCTTTAATCGCTTCATGCTGTGTAAGTTTCCTAAACTAAAATGCATTTGTTTAATTGTTTTCTATGCTTCTTGGGCTATTATGGAAAAATAAAAGTAGAAATAAAAAAATCTAAATGCTAACATATCATTAAGATTTTTGTGTTTTTTTTTGAAATTAACCTTAATTCTTTAACATAGATAGCGCTTTTCCTTTATAAATAGGGCAACGTAAGAAATTGTAAAAATTGTTAACAAGTTTGATTCGATGCGCATTTTGAAGGAATATTTACCATGCTGCTTATCTCAAGGTCGGTTTTTATCTATACTTGTTTAATTGAATGAGGGGTATTTACGAAGTTGGGACTGTAGGCGCGTGTTATTTGAATTGATTACTCATTATATTCGCAATGGAAATCTATCAAATTAAACCAACCATTCTATGAACAAAGTTTTACGCTTTCTTGTCATATTGTTTGTTTGCAACATATATATACTATCTGCCCAAGTTACAGCTCCTCACCGCGACACTACATTTTCCATTAATTTGTGTTCGGGAGTTGACACATTTTATGTTCTGCCATACGCTCAACCTGAATATCAGTATCGTTGGATGCCTGAAACAGGTCCTGTACTTGATATTGACTCGTTTGGCACCCATATCTTTTATGAGAACACCACGAACGAAATTGTTAGCTTTCAATATTATTTAGCCCGGTCATTTGGGCAATTCACCGAAAATGTAGATACCATAAACATCCGCTTTTATCCAACTCCTAACCTAACACTCGAAAGCTCCGATTTTAGTCTATGCCCTGGCGATACTGGCATTCTGAATTACATCCCACAAAACAATAGTTATTTGCAATTATTCCCCAGCGAGAGAACGCGACTCGATACCTCAATAAGTAATACCCGGGTACTCTTTTGGCCCGAATCCGGAATCAATTATCAGGCATATTTTTATAGTCAAGGAGGCTGTTCTCGAGGCCCTTTCGACATTGACGTAAATGTGGGAGCTCAGCCCCCTGTTTTTTCAGCTAATTTTCCAGATGTGTTATGTGAGAATTCTGATGAGCTGAAGTTGAATCAATATGTAGACCCTCCGTTCCTTGGTGTATTTTCAGGTCCTGGAGTTATTGACACCGTCTTTTATCCCGGATTGGTTGGCGTTGGGCAATATCCTGTGAGTTATACCATGCTTTATTTGAGTTGTTATTTTACTGTAACAGATACCATTACTATTGTATCTGATCAATCGGTAACCTTAACTGATTTACCCAACTTCTGCGCAAACGATCCTAAATTACTGCTCGAAATAGGAAGCCCTCCTGGCGGTGAGTATTCAGGAACTGGCGTGGAAAGCGGGTATTTTAACCCCAATATTAGTGGACCGGGGAATTTTCAACTCACGTACAGCTTATCATTGCAAGAATTTTGTACTTCAACTGCCACACAAACCATAACGGTAATTCCAATACCAATAAAACCAACACTTACAGTAAGTAATCCCACCCCTAACTGTTTAGGTGATTCGGTACAAATAACGTCCTCCTTTTTTACCAATTATGGTTGGAATACGGGCGAGAACACACAAAGCATTTGGGTTACCCAACCAGGTGATTATTATGTCCGTATACAATCGTCAATTGGTTGTGCAAATTATTCCGACACATTAACACTCCTATTTCCTTTTACCCCTCCTATTGCTTTTTTAACAAGTCCGCTTTATCCCAATGGATTTAACACTTCGTATAATAACAGCGCCGATGGAAGTATTGATTTGACGATTGAGGAAGGTGCTGCTCCTTTTGAATTTGTTTGGTCGAACGGGGCAACAAGTCAAAATTTGAGCAATTTATTCTCTGGTTATTATTCCGTTGCTATAACCGATACGAATGGCTGCTCGATTTTTGAAGAAATTACATTAACCAGTCCCGATTCAGTTATTTCTATTGGGCCAGAGCCCTATGGTTTAGGTGAACGAACGCCCTTACCCAATACGTTTAGCCCCAATGGAGATGGGTTTAACGATACTTATA
>JBIPLZ010000385.1:0-2687 GCA_044369395.1 Flavobacteriales bacterium
ATTTGTTCCAACGGTAACAGGAGTGCTGCCGCTACCATCGATAATTCTCAAATTAGATTCATCGCGATATACCAATTCTTGTGTACCATCTTGGTTAAAATCGAACATGGTAATGCCTGTAAATCCAGATGCGTCAGAGGTTACTAAGGTCCATTTTGAAGCAAGTGTTGCAGACCCATCGTAATCTAATGCATAAACGCGGCGTGATCGTGTGACACCAATTTCAGGGCTACAATCTTTGTCCATGTCTCCAATAAATGGAACCCCAATCCAATTTCCTCCTGTGTTAGCAAGCGTTGTGGATGCTATTAAATAAGGAGAGCCATTGCCAGGATTCCACACATACAAGGTTGCGGTCGATCCTTCTGAAGCAACAACTAAATCGAGATTCCCATCCAAATCGATATCGGCTAATGAAGTATATCCGTCTGCAAAAAGCGGCAATACAATAGGACTCATGGAATTGCCCGATGTGCCGCTCGTATTGGTGATATTAACATTGTAAACAGTATTTCCGCAAGCCAATTCTAATCCAGCATTGGTTGTTAAATTAGCCGCAATCGGGTTTGAAACATCGCCCCAAGGTTGGTTTGTCATAATGGCTTTGCCTCCTGCAGCACCTCCTTCAACAAGGAAAACACCCGTTAATGCATTAAAAACCTGATTGTACACATACACTTCGGGAATGCCATCGTAATTAAAATCAGCTAAGCCCAATGAACTACCAAATCGAGCCGTTCCGGCGTAACCATACTGTACATTCGATTTCCATTTTAAAGCTCCTGTATGCTCGTAACAATACAAGTATCGACGATCAGCCAAAGCATTATCTGTATGGTCTATTGATGCAATGAATATTTCACCAAAACCATCTCCATCAATATCGGCAATTGCAATGGGATTGGGTCCAACCCAAGCCATAAACGGGGTAGTAATTGTGAGCTCTGTTGCGCCTGTTGCGCCATTTATGATAAGTAAATCTTTTGACCTTCTTGGATCGGAAGTAACCAAGCCATTACTTGACATGATAACCACTTCTGGAACGTCATCGTTGTCGATATCTGCAACCAAAGGTGTTTGGTAGTTGGGAACAATCTCATCGCTCGTCCATTGAGTTGTAAAATTTAATGGTCCTCCAGGAACTGCATATTCACAAGATGGCAAACAAAGAAGAGTTTGGTCATCGCAAGGACAATCGGGATCAAAAACATCTACTAAATTATCTCCATCATCATCAATTCCGTTGTCGCAGATTTCTTGGGAGAATCCGTTAAAACTTAAAAGCAGAAAAAAAAACAGAAGGTTTCTTGATCTTGAAATCTGAACTCGTTTATTTGGAGCTGATGTGGTGTGTAAATTTCCATTCATAAGCATCAATATTTTGGAATCTGTAATCAATTTACGTGAAGTTTCTTGCCGTATTAAACTCTTTGATTACTCTTTCAAATTTGATGGTTTGCACATAACGCTTGAGTATGTTTGCATTAAACTTGTTAGTTTTCAATTGTTGAAAACCCCTAAATACAATTCATCCAAAAAATTATAAAATATGCGCAATAGAATCCTCGAAAATTTACACTTGCCGTTTTGGCTCATCAAAGATGCCTGTTGGGCTATGGCGTTAAAACCCCTTGGTTTGTTAATGATATTTCCAATTGTAAGTTTGGCAGTTTATCTCGTAATAAGAACACGTAATGAAATTAAAGACTTTCTACCCAACTTATCTATCGCTTGTTGGATAACAGCAAATTCCATTTGGATGTGTGACGAGTTTTACCAATTGGGGATAAAAGATTTCAGCCTAGTGTTCTTCAGTTTGGGAATAATCTGCATTGCATTTTGGCTTTTTAAATATTTCCCAGAAGAATGGAAAAAAAGCAAAGCAGAAGAGCTTAGATAAAGCTATACATCATTATTCGTCTTTGTCAGATTTTTTAACGTGTTTTAGCTTCCGTTTATACGCTTTTTCTGATGGCTCAACTTTAACAGGTGGAATAGGGCCCAACGTCTCGCGGGTAATTTTTTTTAAATGCTTTAAGGTTTCCTTTTTCATAATCCCGAAAAATTAGAAAACCATAAATTCTTGCGGATCAATGGGTTTGCCATCATACCACAATTCGAAATGTAAATGTGGCGATGTGCTCAATTCTCCTGAGTTTCCGGTAATGGCTATGGCCTCACCTGCTTTTACTTTCTCGCCTTCTTTTTTAAGTAAAACAGCATTATGCTTATACAAGGAAACTAAATTGTTAGCATGTTGAATTTGAATAACATGTCCGGTTTCGATCGTCCAGCCCGAAAAAATAACGGTGCCATCTAATATCGATTTAACCGCTTCGTTTTTTGGCGCAACCACATCTATTCCATAGTGCTTAAGGGCAGGATTAAAACTCGTTGTTACTTTCCCTTTCAAGGGTGTAAAAAAATAATAATTGCTAATCTCGCTCATATACGAATCGCTGATTGCATTATTTAAGTTGTATTGGTCTTGCTCTTCAACCTTTTCCCTGAATTTCGCCTCTTGCTCCGATGGCGTTAGTGTTACTTTACTGATGTCGGGCTTCGAATTTTCCCTAGGCTTGATTGCGGTTGACGATACGTTACCGTTCATTACTTGCTTAATGTTAAGTAATAGCGCATCTTTTCCTTCGGAAGATGTTTTGAGCGAATCAACTTTTTCGGCTAAA
>JBIPLZ010000387.1:0-2684 GCA_044369395.1 Flavobacteriales bacterium
AAAGTAAAGAATAAAAAATCACTTATTACCACATTCTACCACTTTGTTGAAAACTTGTTTCATTTTTTTCTGTTATTATTCTAAACTAATTGATTTTACTAATAAAAACAAAGTGGTAAATTGTGGAGGCTTACTAAGATTAATAAGTTCATTTCCGATTTTTTTTCTTCAGTTGCATCGAATTCATATTCATTTGGGTGAACTTCTAAGAAATTGGTTACTTTTGGTCGGTTTCTAAAGAAAAACGAATGCAGGAGGAACTAATAACTGAAGGAGAGTTCAGATACATTAAACAAGGAGAAGGGCCCGTGCTTCTTATATTACATGGACTTTTTGGAGCATTGAGCAATTTTAAAGAAGTGCTCGATCGGTTTCGAAACGATTTCACTGTGGTGATTCCTATGATGCCCATATATGAGCTTCCGGTGCAGGAAACTCATGTTCGAAGCCTTGCGGCTTTTATTCATCGCTTTGTGGAATTTAAAGGCCTTAAAGAAATTAACTTACTTGGTAATTCTTTGGGAGGACATGTCGCATTGGTTTATTCATTGACATATCCCGAAATGGTAAATACCATGATACTGACTGGAAGTTCCGGCTTGTATGAAAATGCCATGGGTGGTTCGTTTCCTCGAAGAGAAGATTACGATTTTATCCAGAAGAAAGTAGCGTTTACCTTTTTCAATCCTGAAACAGCTACTAAAGAATTGGTTGATGAAGTGTTTGAGATTGTCAACAACAAAGAGAAATTGATTCGTGTGCTTGCGCTTGCAAAATCAGCAATTCGCCATAATATGGGTGACGATTTGCATAAAATGAATCTGCCCGTTTGTTTGATTTGGGGAAAGAACGATCAAATAACTCCACCCGAAGTTGCAGAAGAGTTTCATAAACTGCTTCCAAACTCTGATTTATTCTGGATTGATGAATGTGGGCATGCTCCCATGATGGAAAAACCTCAAGAATTTAACAATTTGCTTGAACCTTGGTTGAAGCATGTTTTTTCTTAATACACATGAAAATAGATACTAAAGTAGTTGATGAGCTTGCGCACCTTGCTCGCCTTTCATATGAGAATGAAGCGAAACAGGAAATTGTAACTGAGCTCAATAAAATTATTGCTTTCGTTGAAAAGCTTGAAGAGATTAATACGAATGGTATTGAACCGCTTATCTATATGGTCGATGAAACCAATATTACTCGAGAGGATAAAATGAAACAGGATGTATCTCAAGACGAGGGCTTGAAAAATGCACCTAAAAAGGATTCTGATTATTTCAGAGTTCCGAAAGTTATAGAGCAATAAAAAAAGGCGATTGAAATCAATCGCCTTTTTTTATGAAGTAATTTGACTAACAGTATTGATCAAAAGCCATCAATAAATTCTCAGCAATCATCTGAGGAGTTCTGCCTTCGATGTGGTGACGTTCAATAAAATGAACCAGCTTCCCATCTTTAAACAAAGCCATTGCTGGAGAAGATGGAGGATATGGAGCAAAGTATTTTCTTGCCTGAGCAGTAGCTTCTGCATCATTTCCTGCAAACACCGTTGTTAAATGTGTCGGCTTGTTTGCTGCCTTATCAATTGCCATTTTTACACCTGGCCTCGCGGAACCAGCAGCACATCCACACACAGAATTAACCACAACAAGCGTTGTTCCTTCCATATTATTTAATACTTGATCAACCTCTAATGCAGTTCGAAGTTCTTGAAAACCTGCAGATGAAAGTTCTGCACGCATTGGTGTTACTATTTGTTCTGGATACATTTCTCTTTATTTTCTAATTCGAATGGCAAAGTTAGTGCAAAAATAAATTACTGACGGAACGTCCGAATTATTTATCATTTCTTTCGGTCGGTAGTGTATTGCACAAGATCAATGAAGGATTTTTTATACTCTGAATCTGGAAATTCAGACAAAGCGACCATAGCTTTTTCGCGGTATTCTATCATTTTAGATTCAGCATATTTTATCCCATTACCAGCATTCACAATGGAAATAACTTCTTCGACACGCGCTGGATCGGTATTGTGATTCTTAATAATATTGATGATGTTTCTTTTTTGAGAAGAACTCGAATTTGCCAACGTGTATATGAGCGGCAATGTCATTTTTCGTTCCTTAATATCGATTCCCGTTGGCTTGCCAATTGCACTATTACTCTCGTAATCAAACAGATCGTCTTTTATTTGAAATGCAATTCCAATATCTTCTCCAATCTGTTTCATTTTGGAGACAATTTCTTGACTAGACCCTGCCGATGCAGCACCACTAGCACAACAAGATGCAATTAAAGTAGCCGTTTTTTGTCGAATGATATCAAAGTAAATAGATTCCTGAATGTCTAAACGACGAGCCTTTTCAATTTGCAAAAGTTCCCCTTCACTCATTTCTCTCACCGAATCACTTACAATCTTCAACAATTGAAAATCCGAGTTATCGACTGAAAGTAAAAGTCCTTTTGAAAGCAAATAATCGCCCACCAAAACAGCAATTTTATTCTTCCAAAGCGCATTTACAGAAAAGAATCCACGTCTTTCATTCGAGTCATCTACGACATCGTCGTGAACCAATGTTGCGGTATGCAGCAATTCAATCATAGAAGCCGCACGGTAAGTACTCTCATGAATTCCTCCACAGATTCCCGCAGATAGAAAAACAAACATGGGCCGAATTTGCTTT
>JBIPLZ010000388.1:0-2672 GCA_044369395.1 Flavobacteriales bacterium
CGCACGGTCTTTCGGGTGTGCAAGAAATTACTGTTCAGCGCTTGCTTGATTTTTACAATGCGAATGTCTTGCCAGTTGTTTATCAGCAAGGTTCATTAGGAGCATCGGGCGATTTGGCACCATTGGCACATTTATGTTTGCCTCTTTTGGGAATGGGAGAAGTTTGGGTGAATGGTATTCGTCAACCTGCTGCTTCTGTCTTGGAGATTTTCGGTTGGGAGCCCATAAAGCTTCAATCGAAAGAAGGTCTTGCACTTTTGAATGGGACTCAGTTTATGAATGCTTTTGGAGTTTGTCTTTCGGCTGAGTCACGCCGTTTGTTCGACTGGGCAACGACTATTGCAGCAATCTCACTTGAGGGATATGATGGAAGAATAGAGCCCTTTCACCATAATCTCCATAAAATTAGGCATCATGCTGGACAAATTCTCGTTGCCGAAAAAATGCGCGGATTGTTAAAAGGCAGTGAAATAATCACACAACATAAAGCGCATGTTCAAGATCCATATTCGTTTCGCTGCATTCCTCAAGTAATTGGAGCATCGTATGGAGTTTTGCAACATGTTGAGTCTATTTTCACCAATGAACTCAACGCCGTTACCGATAATCCAACCATATTCCCCGATGATGATTTAATTATCTCTGGTGGAAATTTCCATGGGCAACCTTTGGCAATGGCGCTCGATTATCTCTGTTTAGCAATTCATGAAGTGGGAAGCATATCGGAACGCAGAACCTACCAACTCATTGGAGGCAAACGCGGATTACCTCCTTTCTTGGTGGCACAACCCGGATTAAATTCAGGTTTGATGATTCCTCAATATACGCAAGCTTCCATTGTAAGTCAAAATAAGAATTTGTGCATGCCTGCTTCTGCCGATACCATTGATTCATCGAACGGACAAGAAGACCACGTGAGTATGGGAGCAAACGCGGCGACCAAGGCATGGCGAGTTTTAGAAAATCTCGAGAAAATTCTAGGAATCGAATTGTTGAATGCAACCCAAGCGTTGGAATTCAGAAGACCTTTAAAATCCTCTCCAGTCATTGAACATATACTCAGTGATTACCGCAAAGAAGTTTCGTTTGTATCGGAAGATCGATACCTGCATGAAGACATGGAGAAAAGTCGTGTCTTTTTGAAGAGTTATCAATTGCCCTCTTTCTGATAGCGCATCTGATACACCCGTTCCTTTATTTCAGAATCCTCGGGCATTTGCTGTAGCCAATCTTCTAAAATAATACGCGCTGAATCGGGCCTCCCCATGGTTTCGTATGTGATGGATAAATTTACATACGCAGTGCGCTCCATTTGATCTTGCTGAATAATCTCCCTTAAAATGGATACGGAGCCTGGATAATTCCCGGTATCATATAAATCGCGGGCAACCTGAAGTTGTTTTTCAATTTCTCGCTGTTGAATCCATCCCCAACCAATTACCATTGAAATAATGAGAAGAACAAAGATGATTGAAAGCAATGCGGGTTTCATCAAACTTTCAATTTGATATTCTTCATCATCATTCTCTACAACATCTCTGTAATAGCGATATTGAAATGCGGCGCCACCGATTGAAATGGCAATATGAAAAGTTTCCAAAATCCAATCCCAAGAATCAGGTAGTAACACCCATCCTGAAACAAGCAATGCAAATAGGGAAAATCCAATAATGAATGTAGGTTTTGCGAATGCAGGTTTACCCAACTTTCGGAAGTTTATTCCCCACAATATAACCGCAGGAAATACTAAACAGAAATAGGATATAATACCTATGTATAAGGGATTCCAGATTTTTCTCAAGGCGAATTATTTATCAGTAAAAATAAAAAGAGCTTGGTATGATTCCAACTGAATATGATTTTATAAATGCGCCATCGCTAGCTTTAAAAACTAATGCATCGCCCGATTGCTGAAAATCTTTTGCGTCGCTCACCCAAATGGTTGAATCGATCGCATTGTATCCTAAGCCATAAAAAAATCTTGGACCTTGAGCAATAAATGGAACTTCATTGATGATAGAATCGCTTGTATTGATTTTAAATACTCCATTTTTCAGGAACAACAACTCGCCATTTTCTGGGATAGAAATCAACCGTGAAGGATGTGCGTTTGAGTTGAATTGAAAAGAACGAACAATGGCATGAGAACTTGGATTGAAACACCAAAGACTTCCGGCTGATTCATTGGGAAATGTTTTTCCTTCGCATAACACCCAAATATTTCCTTGGTTATCGAGTTTTAAATCGCGAGGCATATCACCGACTGCTATAGAATCGATGATTTGATTTAAAGTCGGATCTATCTTCATTACTTTTCCACGAGTAGCGTTGCTTACCCATATTTTATTGTTTGAATCTAGTATGATTCCTTCACTCCATCCTGAAAATGAAATTGCGGGAAGAGCCTCCCCAGTTGAAGCATTGACTCTATGAATTTGGTTCGCATATAAATCGGTGATGTATACTGTATTAGCAAACTGAAGCATATACCGTGGAGATTGCAAACCTGTTATTGGCGGTTTTGCTGTAAAAGTGGATTTATTAACGCGCTCTATCTTCTGAGAATTATTTACAAGCAACCATAAATCTTCCCCAACCATTAACATCGACTGGAAGACATCTCCCAACGGACGTTGGTTTGCTTGAAAAAATACGTCCTGATTGATTTCTGA
>JBIPLZ010000389.1:0-2670 GCA_044369395.1 Flavobacteriales bacterium
GCTTCAAGCAGGATTATCGATTTTACTCATTGAATATTCGAGTTTTTCGAAGCAACGTTTGTTAGTTCCAGCCGGGAATGAACGTGACCTTTGGAAGCGTCGTCATAATGCAAATGTTGTTATTATCACCAAATGTCCTGGATGTATTGACAATGATAATAAATTGAGAATTGAAACCTCATTGAAATTACTCAATAACACTCCGGTTTTCTTTAGCTCTTTACGCTATGGAATTACTAGAAATTTTGTTGGCGAAGAAATTTCGGAATCCACATTGAAGGAGTCGCAATTGATTCTAGTTACTGGAATTGCAGACCCCGATTTGTTAATTAAGGAACTATCTTTAAAAAGTACATTGGCGCATTCATTTCAATTTCCCGATCACTATCAATTTAAAAAAAGCGATATTGAAATGATAAAACAAAATAGTATTAAGTTTGCGAAAGACCGTCCTTTGTTTATCACAACCAGCAAAGACCGTGTTCGTATTGAACCTTTATTAATGGAGGAAGAAAAATCTGTATGGATTGAAATTCCATTAACAATAGAAATTGAAGAAGCTGAAAAATTCAATGAAATCATAGAAAATTATGTTAGATCAAATTAACGAAACTGTAAATTATATCCGTAGTAAAACGTCTAATTTCGAACCACTTTGTGGAATCATTTTAGGAACTGGCTTAGGTGGATTAGTCAATGAAATAGCTATTCAATATACTTTGCCTTATGAAGAAATTCCGCATTTTCCGGTTTCAACTGTTGAGGGGCATAGTGGAAAACTCATTTTCGGTACAATTGCCGACAAGCTAGTTGTAGTTATGCAAGGTCGCTTTCATTTTTACGAGGGCTACAGCATGCAGCAAGTGGGCTTTCCGGTGCGCGTTATGAAGTATTTGGGCATTTCTACCTTGTTACTGAGTAATGCGAGTGGCGGTGTGAATCCAGCCTTTGAAATTGGCGATGTGATGATTCTTAATGACCATATCAATTTGCTTCCTAACAATCCTTTGATGGGAAAAAATTTCAAAGAATTGGGTCCTCGTTTCCCAGATATGAGCGAACCTTACGATCGTTCAATCATTCAAAAAGCACATGGCATTGCAAAAAATCTAGGATACAATATTCATGAAGGTGTGTATGTTAGTGTAAGTGGACCTTGTTTTGAAACGCCTGCTGAATACAAATACATGCGAATTATTGGTGGAGATGCCGTGGGTATGTCAACTGTCCCTGAAGTAATTACAGCGCGACACATGTCTCTTCCATGTTTTGCAGTTTCGGTCATTACCGATATTGGAGTTGAAGGACGCATTGTGGAAGTAACGCACCAAGATGTGATTGATGCGGCGTCTAAAGCAGAAGTAAAAATGACTGCAATATTCAAAGGTCTGCTTGCTGAAATGTGAAATATTTTTCAGGTTTGATCTTTCCCATTTTTTAGATGTTTTCTTTTTCATACTTTTGCACCCGAAAATAAAAACAAAAACTTATAGAAATGGCTGGTAAAGTAACATTCACGATGATTAAACCGGATGCGGTTAAGAATAATCACATTGGAGGAATCCTTCAAAAAATAAATGAAGCTGGATTTGTAATCCGTGCAATGAAATACACGCAACTAAGCCCAGAAATTGCAAGTAAATTTTATGCAGTTCACAGTGAACGTGGCTTTTTTGGAGAATTGGTTGAATTTATGTCATCGGGTCCAATCGTTGCTGTTATCCTTGAAAAAGAAAATGCAGTTGCTGATTTCCGCGATTTAATTGGTGCGACAGATCCGTCAAAAGCTGCTCCAGGAACGATTCGTGCTTTGTTTGCAAAATCAATTGATGCAAACGCTGTTCATGGTTCTGATAGTGATGAGAATGCTGAGATTGAAGGAAGCTTCTTCTTTAATCAGTTTGAGCGTTTTTAACTAATAAAAAATTAATGGTAAACGAGGAGTATGAGATTCATGCTCCTCGTTTTTTATTATCTATACACGATGAAAAAATTTGAATTAAGTCAGGAATTTATTGAGCTAAACAAATTATTGAAACTCATGCAATGGGCCGAATCGGGAGGTCATGCAAACCAACTTGTTGAAAACGGCGAAATTAAAGTAAATGGAGAATTTGAATTCCGTAAACGCAACAAACTTCGTCCTGGAATGATTGTGGAATTTGGCAAATTGCAGGTGGAGATTGTTGAGGCAACGGGGGATTGATTTTGATGTGCTGATTTGTTCGATGTGCTGATGTATTTGATGTGCTGATGTGCTAATAAAAACATTCATTTCATCAGCACATCAGCACATCAGCACATTAGCTTTTGAAGATTTAAATTACTGAACTGATATCTTTTGATAGCAATACTTTCCTCCTATTTGTTTCACATACAATACATACAAACCCGCGTTCAATTCCTGGCCATGATATGTGGATTTTTGGCAAATAACTCGACCAGTATAATCTGTCAACATCCAGTCTTGAGCATCTGTTAAATAATTGAAACTGCTTTTCCAGTCTACGCATTGATTAGCATACCGATTTGGTGGAATTGAGTTGAATGCATTGACTGGATTCACTTCAATATCAACAAGCACGGGCAAATGATCACTTAATTGATGTAATGCTTGAATAACGCTATCCGGAGCACTTGTATTCATAGGAGAGCTTAAAATGGATTGGT
>JBIPLZ010000390.1:0-2666 GCA_044369395.1 Flavobacteriales bacterium
GGAAGTACGATAAATCAGTTTTATAATACACGTGTTCGGAATCGTATTGGCATGGGAACAAGTGCCTTCATTCCGAGTGGCGATAATAATGTAATGTTTAGTACAGCCAGGGCCATGGCGCGTTTTGGCTTGATGATTTTGAATCGTGGTGTATGGAATCAAGACACAATCATGCATGATATGAACTATTTTGATGCAATGTTGAATAGTTCACAATCGCTAAATCCTTCTTACGGATATTTGTGGTGGCTCAATGGTAAATCATCGTTCATGCTTCCTGGTTTACAATCATCTTTTCCAGGGTCCTTTTTGCCCAATGCTCCCAATGATTTGGTCAGTGGAATTGGAAAATATTGTCAATATGTGAATGTGGTTCCTTCCATGAATTTGGTTTTGGTTCGTATGGGAAATGACCCCAACGGTATTGGAAGTTTGGTGCCTACTATACTCAACGATGAAATTTGGAGGAGACTCAATAACATCCAATGTTCAATTACACAAGTAAATACCAGCGATAAATTCATCCCCGCTATTTATCCAAATCCAACTTCCGATTTTATTCAAATTCAAAATGTAACTAACGAACAAAATTTGGAATATCGATTATTCGATTTGCAAGGGAGGCAAATTGATTCGGGGAATTCTTCAACAATAAATGTTCAGCAGGTCTATGCAGGTATTTATCTTTTGAAAATTACAACTCCCAAAGGAATTTCAAATCATACAATCAGTATACAACACTAAGTTGATTTGTATTTTTATCGAGAGGAGTTTTTCGGTTTGGTTTCGTAATTAAAATATCTTTGAAAAAACGATATACCAAAAAATGAACTTAATCATCATTCTTGCTGCATTTGTTCCTAAGGTTAGTTGGATGCTATGGTACAGCATTACATTATCAGGAAATTCGGTTTCATTCGTCAATTTGCCTCAGTAATTTTCTATGTTCGAACGCTTTTCTAGTCGATTGTTTCAACCTGTTGATGCTCTCCCACTCAATATTTTTAGAGTATTATTCGCCATTACGCTCATTTTTCAGTTTTTTGGATATGTTTCGATGCATTTCATCGAAGCCGGAATTCTAGCTCCTAAATTTCTTTTCGCATACGATTATCTACCATTCATCAAGCCGCTTCCATCGGGTGGTATGAAATTTATTTTGTATTGCACCTTTATTGGTCCGGTTCTGATGTTATTTAAGAAAACACTTCGCGTTGGAGTTGTATTATTTCTGATTTCGTTTGCATACCTATTTTTTCTCGAAGAAGCATACTTCAACAACCACTTTTACATGTTTTTAATGCTTGCTTCGTTCTGGCTTTTTTATAAACCCCAATTCGATTCATCAGGAACAGAAGTCATCCCATATTGGCAACTCTTTCTCTTTCAGTTTCTTGTGTTTCTGGTTTACTTCTATGGTGGTTTAGCAAAAATTAATTACGATTGGCTAATTCTTCAACAACCGCCTCGTTTTTTTATTGATGCAAACACATCATCAGCTCTATTGCATGGCGATGTTGCCATATACTACATCACATACGGCGGATTGATTTTCGATTTAGTGATTGGCTTTTTACTGTGGAACCGACGTACGTTTCTCTGGGCAGCTATTGGAACGATCATATTTAACATAAGTAATCATTATATTTTCAATATGGGCGAAGGCGGTTCGATAGGTGTTTTTCCTCTTGCCATGACTTTTGCTAATTTTTTATTTATTGATACTGTTTGGCTTCGTCGATTTCTTGCTCGATGGGGCTTGGATAATTTGGGACGCAAAAGCTCCGAGATGAAAAAAACAGGAGCCCAAGCCGAGTTTTTCCCAATACACATACTTACTCGTAATCTTGTTATACTATTCGTGGTTGTTCAGTTGCTTTTGCCATTCCGTTATTTATTGATTTCGAAAGACGTTGCATGGACTGGGCAAGCTTCTTTCTTTTCTTGGCGAATGAAAATTCTGACGAAAGAGGTAAAGGTGAAGTTTTATGCACGAAGGAAATTGGAAGACGTTCCCGATGAAGTTAATATTGGACGAATCATTAACACCATGCAGATAAGTTATATGGCGCAAAATGCCGATATGATTTACAAGTTTTCGCAATACTTGAGAAAGGATTTTCGTAAAAAATGGGGAATTGATCCAATCATTACAGCAAGTATTCAAGTAGGTCTAAATGGAAGGCCAATGCAAGCTTTTATTGATCCAAATACCAATTTAGCGCAAGTAGACTATTCAACTTTGAAAAGACCCGATTGGGTTTTAGAAATGAAGGAATAATACTATTTTGTCGAAGTGCTTATTGTTTCACCTATCTTTGATGCCGATTCACCACTGACCCCTGCAGGCCGAACGGCAATTTCAGGGAGAATTTCAACCCTGTTCCGTTACACGGAAAAATTTAACAGGTTCCCCATTCCTTCGCTGTTTCAGTGCTTGAAGGCTTTTGACGCCTGAAAACCCATTATGAATTTTGATCAATTACAACTGATCGAACCTATTCTTCGTGCTTTGAAAGACGAAGGCTATGTTCAACCCACTCCCATTCAGGAACAAGCTATCCCCGATGTACTTCTGGGCCGCGACTTACTTGGTTGTGCACAAACTGGAACTGGAAAAACAGCCGCTTTTTCGATTCCCATTCTACAAACACTTTACAATAATC
>JBIPLZ010000391.1:0-2664 GCA_044369395.1 Flavobacteriales bacterium
GTTCGCAAATCAAAATGAAACACGATATAAAAGGAAAACGCGTATTAGTAACTGGTGCTGCTGGTTTCTTAGGTTCGCATTTATGCGATCGCTTTATGGCCGAGGGCTGCTATGTTGTAGGAATGGACAATCTTATAACAGGAAGTCTTCAAAACATAGAGCATCTTTTTAAAGAAGAACGTTTCGAATTCTATCATCACGATGTTTCAAAATTTGTCTTTGTTCCAGGTAACATCGATTATATCTTGCATTTTGCATCACCGGCCAGTCCAATCGATTACTTGAAGATCCCCATTCAAACATTGAAAGTGGGTTCTTTGGGAACACATAATTTGCTTGGATTAGCGCGTGTTAAAAAAGCGCGAATGATTATTGCTTCCACTTCGGAGGTATATGGTGATCCTACTATCCATCCTCAAACGGAAGAATATTGGGGGAATGTTAACCCCATTGGACCGCGTGGTGTTTATGATGAAGCCAAACGTTTTCAAGAAGCAATAACCATGGCCTACCATACATTTCATGGTTTAGAAACTCGCATTGTGCGGATCTTCAACACATACGGACCTCGCATGCGACTGAACGATGGTCGTGCATTGCCAGCATTTATGGGGCAAGCTTTACGTGGAGAAGATATTACGGTGTTTGGCGATGGTAGTCAAACACGTTCGTTTTGTTATGTTGACGATTTGGTTGAAGGGATTTACCGACTTTTATTAAGCGATTATGCTTATCCTGTTAACATTGGAAATCCGGATGAAATCAGCATTCGTGATTTTGCTGAGGAGATCATTAAGTTAACAGGCACCGACCAGAAAATTGTTTACAAGCCATTACCTCAAGACGATCCGAAACAGCGTCAGCCTGACATTTCAAAAGCCCAAGAGATTTTAAATTGGGAGCCGAAAATTGCACGGAGCGAAGGCATGAAACATACTTGGAATTACTTCAAATCGCTTCCTGAATATATAATTACTCCAAGAGAATTTACATCCGCATAACTATGTCTCAAGATTATTACGCTCACCCAACAGCAATAATTGATGAAGGTTGCAGCATTGGATCAGGAACGAAAATTTGGCATTTCGCTCATGTTATGCCCAATTGCTCGCTTGGCGAAAATTGTAACCTCGGACAAAATGTGGTAATCTCACCGCAAGTAGTTTTGGGGAATAATGTAAAAGTACAAAACAACGTATCTATCTATACAGGAGTTATTTGCGATGACGATGTTTTCCTTGGCCCTTCAATGGTCTTTACAAATGTAATCAATCCACGAAGTGCAGTAAATCGACGAGATCAATACCTGAAAACGCATGTTGGTAAAGGCGCTTCCATTGGAGCCAATGCAACTATTGTGTGTGGTCACGACATTGGAGAATATGCATTTATTGGCGCTGGTGCCGTTGTTACTAAAACGGTTCCTGCATTTGCATTAGTTATAGGTAATCCAGCTCGTCAAACGGGATGGATGAGTACATTTGGACATAAATTAAAATTCGACGAACAAGGCTTTGCCATATGTCCCGAAAGCGAAGAACGCTATCAATTGCAAAATGGAAAAGTCATTAATCTCGGAAAATCATGATTATAGGAGATAAAGTGAAATTTGCGGTCATTGGTGCCGGCCATATTGGAAAGCGTCATGCTGAAATGATTATGCGTAATCCTGATGCCGAGTTGGTTGCTATATCAGATATTTTACCCCCAGAAAAATTGGGTTTGGAAAATTATCCCGTTCCTTATTTTAATTCAGCTGAAGCCTTATTTAATTCAGGATTGGAATTCGATGTAGTGAATGTTTGTTCACCAAACGGTTTGCACGCATCCCATTCCATTCTTGCACTAGAAAATCAAAAACACATTGTGTGTGAAAAGCCAATGGGTCTATCTAAAGCAGAATGTGAGCAAGTAATATATACCGCTTTGCGCGTTTCTCGTCAGGTTTTTTGTGTCATGCAAAATCGCTATTCTCCTCCATCCGTTTGGATTAAGGATGTTATCGAAAAACAACTGCTTGGTGATATATTCATGGTTCAATTAAACTGCTATTGGAACCGCGACGAACGTTATTATAAAAAAGATACCTGGAAAGGTTCAGCCGATTTGGATGGAGGTACATTATTTACTCAATTTAGTCACTTCATCGATATTATGTTTTGGCTTTTCGGCGATATAAAAGATATTCAAGGAAAATTCAACGATTTTAATCATGCTAACTTAACCGCTTTTGAAGATTCTGGACTTGTGACATTCAATTTTGTGAATGGGGGCATGGGGTCATTGAATTATTCAACATCTGTTTGGGATCAGAATCTCGAGAGTTCCATTACCATCATTGGGGAAAAAGGAAGCATCAAGATTGGTGGTCAATACATGAATGAAGTTGAATATTGCCACATAGATGGTTACCAAATGCCAGAACTTGCGCCTGCTAATCCGGCCAACGATTACGGACATTACAAAGGTTCTGCAGCCAATCATCATTTTGTTATTCAAAACGTAATTGATACGCTTAAAGGTAGGACCAGCGCAACAACCAATGCTTTGGAAGGATTAAAAGTGGTTGAAATTATTGAACGTATATACGAATTAAGAACATTAAAGAAATAACAATGAGTTATATCTATCAGAATTTAATTGAGAAAAACGATTCCCTTGCTG
>JBIPLZ010000392.1:0-2660 GCA_044369395.1 Flavobacteriales bacterium
AATTCACGTTGTGCGATTCCATTGCCAAAAAGATAAAAGTAGTTGATGCTGTTGTTGAAGGATTGGGTTTAACCAATGTTACTACCCATGTTGGCCGCGTTGAACAAGTAGAAGGACAATTTGATTTTATTGTGAGTCGCGCGGTTGCACCTTTAACTGAATTGCTTTTTTGGACAAAAGGAAAACTACGCAAAGAGCAAATGAATTCAATCCGCAACGGCTGGATTTGCCTAAAAGGTGGCGATCTAATCGAAGAAGCCAGCGCCACAGGAAAAGATTTTCAGCTACTACCACTCCAAACTTGGTTTGACGAAGAATTCTTTTTAAGCAAGCGCATCGTGTATGTGAAGAATTCGAAGTAGGCTGCATGAACATACGGAAACTCGGAGAAACCCTAGGAATTAATCCCCAGGTTTTATTACTATTTATTTCTTGTTATCAATTGTCAAGTCTTTCATTGCTTCCCCCAATTCATCCATGTCATGTTTAAATTCACGTTTGAATTCTTCCCAATTGCTCTGAGTTTTATCATAAGCAATAATCTTCGCTTTCAAGACTTTGTTTTTCTGCTCTAAATTCTCAATCTTTTTATCGAAAAGTGGATCCAATAATTTTCCAGACTTTCTCATTTTAACTTTTAATTCTGCAATTCGCGTATCATTTTCTCTAATCTTTTGTTCAGATTCGAGTTTGAAAATTTTCCAATCTTCTGCACTTATTTCATTTTGTAATTGTTCTTGAGCTTTTGCATCTTGCTTAACAACTTCCAATTCCTGTTTTGCATCCTGCGCATTTTCAACGGCCTCTTCTTCTTTAGCTGAAGGCGACTGACATGCTGATAAAAACAAACCTCCAATAAGTAAAGTTATTGCAATTATTAAAACTGAGTTATTTCTCATGATTGTTTAATTTAATTTACAATTAGTGAATTTTTTATTTATTTATTGACAACAATAATTTATTTATTAATAATGCTTAAACATTACCCTTACCACGAATAACTCTTAATAATACAGCAATTAATGCAATTACTAATAATATATGAATTAATCCTCCTGCATGAAAACCAATGAATCCGATTGCCCAACCTATTATGAGTATTACAGCAATAATATATAGTAAATTTCCCATGATTATTTGTATTTTTTTAATTTGATTTTCTTAATTCAAAATTTTAAAAATACCATTTAGCATTTCTGCTAAATGGTATTTTACTTGGTTAAATATCTCCAATAAGTTTTTGTAATTCTTCCTTCGTTTTACCAAGTTTTTTTTGGAGTTTTCCCCACATTTCATCCTTTTTTCCTTCTACAAAAAGAAGATCATCGTCTGTTAATGAAGCAAATTTTTGCTTAAGCAATCCTTTTTGCTCGTTCCAGTTTCCTTTTACTGATATAGTGTTCATTTTTTTATGAATTAAGTTGTGAATTAATTTTCACATACAAAAGTGAGTCATTACTTTCCGAATTGTTTTACATGATTTATTAAATAATTTATATAATTCACATAATTTATAATTTATGCTAAATTTAAATGTTGTTTTAATTTTAATTAATTTATCTAGTTCAAGAAAAACCAACTTCGAACATTCCTATTTCTTCATATGGAATACGACATTTATTTTTCATTTGCTTGAATTGAGAAGGAGTAAAACCTGTTTGTTTTTTAAATTGGTTTGATAAGTGCGAAACACTACTGTAGTTTAGCTTCCAGGCAATTTGAGAGATATTTAATTCATCATACAACAACAATTCCTTTACACGTTCTATTTTATGTAAAATGATAAATTCTCGAATAGAAGTTCCTAATTCAGCTGAAAATATATTAGATAAATAGGTATAATCATATTTTAATTTCTCAGATAAATAATCAGATATTTTAATTTTGATAAATTCATCTGAATTATGAATCATATCAATAATTATATTTTTTATTTTTTCAGTTATAACAGATGTTTTATTTTCCAAGAGCTCAAATCCAGAGATAAGTAAATATATTTTAAGTTGTTCAAGTTCATTGTCAGAAAGTTCTTCCATTATATCCACTTCCCCTAAATCAAGAGATTTGCAATGCAATCCTATTTTATTTAATTCGGATTTAACAGCCTCTTTACAATGAATTGTTACCATGTTTTTTATTTGACCTTTCATGTTTTCAGTATTTCAATAATGTTGAACTAATATAACTTTGCGAAAGTAATATTGAAGCAATCCCTAAAATATGACAAGCATCAGTTTATAATAGCATTTTAATATAAAATGAATTACACTATATCTTAAGATTAAAAAGGAGTTAATCCATAGAATATGTATTAATGCCGCTCATTTCAACATTTTAACAATGGAATGATATTTAATAAACTATGGAAAATAATAATTATGTTTTTATTTAATTAAATCGAAAGAATACAATTTAATTAAAGAAAGCATTTACCGCGAAAATGAATAATGGAAAAATAGAAAAATGGGGGTCTTAGAAATCCTGTGGATTAATCCCTATAATGCTAGGCTGAGATGTTAGATTAAGCCCCTATACCAAAATGTTAGATGACAATACGCAATTTATCTTTCAATTATATCTACAAAAAAACGAAAGCCAACCGTTGGTTTGGGATTTCCGTCGTTTGATTGTTTACTTGTAATAGTCAAATATTCTGGAGT
>JBIPLZ010000393.1:0-2654 GCA_044369395.1 Flavobacteriales bacterium
TAGCATCGATTCATCTACACTGAAATCGTTGGCTTGCAAAATAAGTCCATCGGCCGAAATCGATGCGCCTTCTTCTACAACCAGGTAATCGCCGATAACCAATTCATCACTTGCAATGTCCATTCGCTTTCCATTTCGGATCACTTTTGAAAGTGGTTTCGTTAAGTCTTTCAGTTTATCCAAGGCATTTCTACTTCGCGAATCTTGGAAGAGTGAAATGCCCGCAACTAAAAAGATTGCTCCCAATAAGAAAAATCCATCGCCCGCCTTGTTGCTGATAAAATAGATCACCGACGACAAAATGAGCAATACCACCATCGGATCTTTTACAATGTTTTTTAAAGAAATCCATACAATGTTTTGTTTTCTGAAATGCAAGGTATTGCGGCCAAACTCATTGCGCGATTTTTCAACCTCTGAATCGGTTAATCCTGAAAATGGAAAGGCATTATCGGGCATAAAATGATTGGATTAGGTTGATTTTATAATGATTGAAATGAGTTCGCCTTTTTCTGAAATGAAAGGCAATCTTTCTACAAATGAGCAGATTAAATTTACTCTTTATTTGAGCCAACCTGAGTTTTGTGGAATTAAATTTTGATGTTAAAACGAATATTTTCGATTTGGCACAATCCTTGAAAACGCATTTCGAAATTCAAGGTCATGAAAACAAACATCCTCCTCCTCGCAGCGCTATTCATCGGTTTAACTGTCCATGCGCAAAGTTTTGTTCAACAACAAACAACAACTTTTACAAACAATTCGGGATATCAAGTGATGTATTCAAACCCGAATATGTATCCGATTCAAAACACGACTAACTATGTTACCGTGTGGGATCCTAACACAAATTCTACTTATTTGATTCCTGCAACTGCATACCAGATGAACCAATTCAATGCTGTTTATGGGAACTCATTCCATCAAGATCATGATGATTATTATACAGGAATGAATCAAATACAACCGTACTCGACTCATTGCCAGCCGCAACAAGCAAGTTATTTTGTTGATCAATTCGGGAATCCGATCTATCCTCAAAATAACTATGTAGCTCCAACAAACTATCCAGTTCAAACATGTACTTCAAACAATTACTATCAACCCACTAATTGTTCCCCAATTTCTTCAGCGTTTCCAATGAATCAGAGCGATTTTGCTTTCGCATTGTCAACGATTCGTCATCAAAATTTCGAATCAACTCGATTAACTGTTGCAAAACAAATTCTTTCAAGCCATTGGGTTACTTCCGATCAAGTTCGACAAATCATGAAACAAATGAATTTTGAAGACAGCCGATTAGAAATTGCACGATTTGCATACAATCGCGTGGTTGATAAAAACAATTTCTTTCAAGTAAACAATGGTTTTGCGTTTAGTTCAAGTATTAATCAATTAAACAGTTACTTATTTGGAAATTAAATTCCAGAATTTTTAAAAAAGCTGCTTTCGGGCGGCTTTTTTTATGCCCTAAAATTTCATCAATTTTATTTTATAGTCCTTAATTTGCGAAAAAAAAAACGCGATGCGATTTCACCTAATTCGAACACTTTGTTTCTTATTTATAGCGAATGTTTCTTTCTCTCAGAAATTTGAACCACAGATAAATCCCCAAGATCCAGCCATTCCAAATTGGGCAAAAGAAATGTATAGCGAAAATCCGAACGTGTTGGAAGTAGATCGTTTGTTCAAAGCGTATTACAAAGAGCATCCTTTTAAACAAAACAATTACACCCGTTATTACAAACGATGGAGACGTTACGTTTCTCCATTTTTAAATGACGATGGTTCGATCTATTTTCCTTCGGCTGCTGAACGTTTAGCGATGGCAAATGCTTCTCAGAATCTTCAATCCCAAAGAAGTAATTCATGGAGCTTTTTAGGTCCTGTAGTGCATCGAGCTGGTAAATATGCAACAACCGATTCGAATGCGAAAATATCGGAACATGCCAATGTGTATTGCATCGATCGGTCCATGACAAATCCGAATGTATTGTTTTGCGGAACCGAATGTGGTGGTGTTTACAAAACCATCGATCAAGGACAAAATTGGCAATATGTTACTAGTAACCAAGTAATTGAAGATGTTTCGGCTATTTCCATTGATCCATCAAATGAAAACACCATTGTATTTTCGGCTGCGAACGATATTTGGCGAAGTAATGACGGAGGACAAACCTGGGCGATTACTGGAAATGCTGCTTTTCAAGCCTTGAATGTGAGTGTATATCAATTTAATTTCAATCCGATAAATCCACAAATTGTTTTTGCTGCAACAAACATTGGTTTGTATCGAAGTTCTGATAATGGACAAAATTGGTCGCAAGTTTTTTCTGGTGAATCGATGTCGGTTGAGTTCATGCCGGGAAATCCGCAAATTGTATATGCTCTTCAATATAACAGCAGTTCGAAAATTGCTGAATTCTTCAAATCGACCGATTCGGGATTAACATTTCAATTGAAACCCAATGGATGGTTTACGGTGCCAACTGCCGATGCGGGACTTATTGAAACGCGTGGAGGTAGAATAGCTGTTACAGAGGCCAATCCGAATCGTGTGTATGTCTTACTAGTGGGCTCAAGTCAGACCAATGCGACCTTGCAATTGCGCGGAACTATTGGTGTTTATTCAAGTGCCGATGTTGGTGAAAACT
>JBIPLZ010000394.1:0-2647 GCA_044369395.1 Flavobacteriales bacterium
GCAGCATTGGAAAATCAAATCAATATTGACAATGCAGATCGCATTAAGTGTAAAATTATTGGAGAAGCTGCCAATGGTCCTGTAACTGCTGAAGCAGAAGAAATCCTAAATAAAAAAGGAATTTATATTATCCCAGACATTTACTTAAATGCTGGTGGAGTTACTGTTTCGTATTTCGAATGGTTGAAAAACTTGAGTCACGTTCGTTTTGGACGACTTGGGAAACGTTGGGAAGAAGGAATGGGCCGCAGCATGATTTCATATGTTGAAGAAATGACGGGCAATACAGCATCTGCAGCACAAAAAGAAATGATTCAACGCGGAGCAGATGAACTAGAACTAGTTTATTCTGGTCTTGAAGACACAATGATTTCTTCATATCATGCAATTCGCGAAGAGCTTCACAATGGGAAAGGTGTTCCAGATTTAAGAACAGCGGCCTTTGTTGTAGCAATCAAGAAAATAGCACAGTCGTATAATTCATTGGGTGTTTTCCCTTGATCTATTCGTATATCTAATTCAAAGCTGCCCTTTTTGGGGCGGCTTTTTTTGTATCAAATTGTAGCCAGTTATTTTAGAATTCAACCAGTTATTAATTGATCTGCATATTTAAGCATGCAATCTTTTAGATTTGTTGATGTATAGTAATTGACCTCTTTGTGCAAATCAGATATCCGTTTTGTGTTTTTCTAATAGTGTTTCTCCTCTTAAATTGTTTAAGGGTGAGTGCACAAAAAAACGCATATCGTTATTTTAATTTTTCTATTGAGCAAGGCCTGCCAGATAATACCGTTCGCTGTTTTGCCAAAGACCGAAATGGATTTCTTTGGATTGGCACACATTCGGGATTATCTCGATTTGATGGGGTGCGTTTTAGGAATTTTACCTGCGATCCAACTGACACCAATAGCTTAAGCAGCAATCTCATTATTCATCTTTATCAGGATAAAACAGGATTGCTTTGGATTTCGACTCAAGATAATGGATTGAATAGTTTTAATCCACAAACCAATCAATTTAAACGCTATTTTCAAGAATCACGAGCCTCAAATAAGACTCCCAATAATCATCCTACGTCAATTTGTGAAGACCAAAACGGAGAACTTTGGATTGGCTTCTTTGGAGAAGGAATCGCCCGCTACGACAGAAAAAAAGAGCAATTTCATTTAGTATCATTCGATAATCGAAAAGCCGGTTACAATTTTAATGAGATAAAAGACATTAAAATGGATAAGGCTGGCATGTTTTGGATTTCAACCCGTGATGGCCTTGTAAAATTCAACCCCAACAATTTGAAGCATGAAAAAATTGAACAACGAGAGAAAAACGGATTAAAGAAAACAGATAAAAATCTATTTCAACGCATTCAAATAAGTCATTTGGGAGATATTTTTTTGGGAACGTGGGTGGATGGCATTTATGCATATACTCCAACAACTAAACAATGGAAGCATTTTGAAGTCGATAAACTCTCCTCTGGTTACGCTAATAAAATCAACGATTTTGCATTTATAGGCGACCAAAAAATTCTTTTTACATCGTATTATCATGGATTTGGCATCTTGGATATTGTAACAAATCAATATTCCTACTTAACTATTGAAAATAAGACATCAAGCAAAACGCCCAATTTGGAAGACGGCATTTCCATTTATCCAACAGGAGAAGATATTTTTTTAGGGACCAACGATGGTTTTACCCGCATGTCGCAGCGACCGAAATCCATTTTTGAGTTTGATGGAAGCAATTTGAAATTTGATTTTGAAAATGGGATAAATGTAATTTCCACCTTTTTACCATTTGACAACGATAGTCTTTTTTATGCGGGAACGTATTATAGAAATGGCGTTTATGCCTTTTCCAAAAAAACGGGTTTCGCTAAATATGAAATTCCTTTAAACAGCACACGAGGAAACCTTGTGATATTTTCCTCTTTGAAATCGCGCCACAAACAAGGAACCTACTATTTAGCAACATCAAAAGGAATACTTCAGTTTTCATCATCCAAATCTTATGAATTAACAAGCGTTCAATTGCCGAATGCAATACCCATTGAAACTGCTGTTTCAACAATAGCATACGACTCCAAGAATCGACTTTGGTTTTCTTTAAAAGACGCCCTTTTTTGTTGGGATGAATCTTCTGGACAACTAATAAATAAATCGGAAGAATTTAGAAAATCGAGCAAACTCGAAACTATCGAACTTCAACAATTATTTGGCGATAGCAAGGGTAATATTTGGATAGTAAACGACCAAAAACGCCTGTTTCAATACAATCCTACTAGTAGATCGGTCCGTTTCTTTAATGATGGCAATCCTTCTGAGAGCATTCTTCAAGGAAATGTGGAAGAGGTTTTGGAGGATCATAATGGCAATATTTGGATCAATATGATTAGTATTGGACTTGCTCGTTACAGCCCAATTTCAGGAAAGCTAATCTATTTCACTGCCAACCAAGGACTTCTAAGTTCCCGAATTTTTTCTCTCACAAAAGACAAACAAGGAAATATTTGGGCTTTATCGGAAAAGGGCGTTTCGGTAGTGAATGCAGAAACTTGTCTGATTCGAAATTTCACAAAAAAACAAGGATTCGAAATAGCTCAATCGAATGTTATTCAATATCATGACGATGGTTATATCTATAT
>JBIPLZ010000396.1:0-2630 GCA_044369395.1 Flavobacteriales bacterium
GGAACCATTCACATTGTAGTAAATAACCAAGTTGGTTTTACCACCAATTACCTCGATGCTCGGACCTCTATTTATTGCACCGATGTAGCGAAGGTCACGTTAAGTCCAGTGTTTCACGTGAATGCCGACGATGTTGAAGCGGTTGTTTATGCCGTTCAATTGGCGATGGAGTTCCGTCAACAATTTCAAGGGGATGTTTTTATCGATCTTTTAGGTTACAGAAAATACGGTCATAACGAAGGTGATGAACCGCGCTTTACTCAACCAATTTTATACAAAGCCATTGCAAGTCACGCCAATCCGCGTAAAATCTATTTCGATCGATTATTGTCCGAAGGAGTAATTACTCAGGAACAAGCCGATGGTTTTGATTCTGAATTGCGTTCAAACCTTGATGCAGCGCTTGAAGATGCGCGCAAAAGAACCATTACGGTAATAAGCCCTTTCTTAGGTGATCAATGGAAACACATTCGTGCTTCTAAATTGACCGATTTTGAGCAATCTCCTGAAACGGGCGTTCCAGAAAAACGTCTTAAGGAAATTGCCAAAGTACTTTACTCTGTTCCAGAAGGGATGAGTTTTTTCAAGAAAATGGAAAAGCTTCTTAATGACCGTCGAAACATGATCGAGAAAACCGATTCGCTCGACTGGGGAATGGCGGAATTACTTTCTTATGGTTCATTGTTGATGGATGGAAATCCTGTTCGTTTCTCCGGACAAGATGTGGAACGCGGGACATTTTCTCACCGTCACGCAGTTTTAAAAATTGAAGATTCTGAGGAAGAATATGTACCACTCAGTAATTTGAGTGCTAAACAAGCCAATTTCCAAATTTACAATTCACTGCTTAGCGAGTACGGTGTTTTAGGATTCGATTATGGATATTCGCTCGCAATGCCAGATGCACTAACGGTTTGGGAAGCGCAGTTTGGCGATTTCAATAACGGAGCACAAATCATCATCGATCAATTTATCAGTTCTGCCGAAGACAAATGGCGCAGCATGAGTGGTTTGGTAATGCTTCTTCCTCATGGCTATGAAGGTCAGGGTGCTGAACATAGTTCTGGCCGAATGGAACGATTCCTAACATTGTGCGCAGAACAGAATATGTATGTGACCAATGTAACTTCTCCGGCCAATTATTTTCACATGATTCGCCGTCAGTTGAAAAGCGAAATCCGTAAACCGCTAATCGTTTTTACACCCAAGAGTTTATTGCGCCATCCTAAATGTGTAAGTCCTTTGAAAGACTTAGTTAAAGGACGTTTTCAAGAACTTATCGACGATCCGCAGGCGCAAGCAAGCATGGTTGAAAAGATCATTTTCTGCACTGGTAAAATCTATTTCGATTTGCTTGAAGAACAAGAAAACCGAAAATCTTCCAACACAGCCATTGTGCGCTTGGAACAATTGTATCCTTTCCCACAGAAGCAATTCGATGCCATTGTGAAAAAATACAGCAAAGCTAAAAACATGGTCTGGGC
Organism: Flavobacteriales bacterium; assembly: GCA_044369395.1. Lineage (GTDB taxonomy): Bacteria > Bacteroidota > Bacteroidia > M30B66 > M30B66 > CALQRR01. The sequence goes on from JBIPLZ010000396.1 coordinate 1,485, forward strand.
TCAAGAAGAACCCGAAAACATGGGTGCTTGGCCATATATTCTTAGACTACTTCGTTTCTCAAACATTCAAGTTGCTTCGCGCTCCGAAAGTGGAAGTCCAGCAACTGGAAGTTCTAAACGTCACGCCGTTGAACATAAAAAACTCATGAACGCCATCTTTGAATAATGGTAGATTTTACAATCAACAATTCAGATTCAATAACTCATCAAAAATTGCGGTTTATTCCGACCGAAATACTATAATTTTAGCGCAACATTTTATAAGCATCTCCTATGATTATCGATCTTAAAGTTCCCTCTCCCGGCGAATCAATCAACGAAGTTGAAATTGCCAACTGGCTTAAGCAAGAAGGCGATTATGTTGAAAAAGATGAGGAGCTTTGCGAAATCGATTCCGACAAGGCAACATTAACAATCAATGCCGAAGCATCTGGGAAATTGAGCATCAAAGTTACCGCAGGTACGACCGTTACCGTTGGTGATGTAATTGCAACCATCGATACATCTGCCGAAGGTGCACCGAAAGTTGCCAAAGCGAAAACAGAAGCTGCTCCAGTGCCTGTTGCCAAATTGGAAGAAAAACCTGCTGCTGCTCCTGCCTCTGCCTCATACGCAACCGGAACACCTTCACCAGCTGCAGCCAAAATCATGACTGAAAATAACATCAAATCCAACGATGTTAAAGGATCTGGACCAGCTGGAAGAATCACCAAAGGCGATGTTACTGCATTATTAGCATCTGGATTTGGCGGGAAAACTTCTGAAGGAAATCGTAGTTTGAAACGCGAAAAAATGACTACGTTGAGAAAGAAAATCTCTCAGCGATTGGTGAGCGTGAAAAACGAAACGGCCATGCTTACTACGTTTAACGAAGTGGATATGAGTGCCATCATGGAACTTCGAAAGCTATACAAAGATAAATTCAAAGAAGTTCACGGTGTTGGAGTTGGCTTTATGTCATTCTTTACAAAGGCGGTTACCATTGCTCTCGAATCTTTCCCTGCAGTAAACGCAATGATCGACGGAGAAGAAATTGTGTATCATAACTACTGCGATGTAGGAATTGCTGTTTCTACTCCTAAAGGTCTTATGGTTCCTGTAATCCGAAATGCCGAAACACAAAGTTTGGCCGATATTGAACGCAAC
>JBIPLZ010000397.1:0-2626 GCA_044369395.1 Flavobacteriales bacterium
TGTCGGTATCAGATTCATTAACCGATTGGTGAAGACACCATCTAGGAATAAAAACAAAATCTCCTGGAACAACTGGAATCTTCAAACCATCCACTTTTACGTGCCCAGATCCTGCAATAAAAATGAAAACTGTTTCATGCGCATGTTTGTGTAATTCGTTGGTTTTATGCGGAGGAATTGTTACGATTCTAGGGTCTAACACTTCGAGAGGAAATGGCAAACGTTGCACAACAAAATCGATATTTAATTTATCGGATTGATTGTTATAAATTTTCTCCAATCGATTATCCTGAACATTTGAAATGAAATCGTCTACTGAATCAGAATGTGTTAATGATTTTCGGGCATTTATTTTTTCATTTAACATGCCTGTTCTGTTCCATTGCAAATCTATCCAAATTGCATCCCAAACCAGTTCTTCGCTTGCCGTGTATTGCGGTATTTCCGAAATGTCATGATTTAGCATTGCACCCATTTTGTCGAATGATTCCTTGTTGTTTAAGCAAGTAACATAAAGCAAAGAGACAAATGCAGGAAGACCAATTAACTGTTCGGGCGTGTTTTTATCCAACACCATTTGCACTGCATCGAACCCATCTTGAATTCTATGAATTTCCGACTCTTCAAGCCAGGTATTTCGGAGTGCTTGTAAACAGAGCTGCGCCGACATCCTACCCTAATTTTTGTGCTCTAATGGTCATATCATCCCAAAAAGAAGCTCTTAGATTTAATGCCGTAAGCATCCCTTTTCTTAGTTCATACGCTTGCTGATTGCCTTCTTCAATCATTTGACGTGCAATGTCAAGAAGAATTAAACCGTGTTCGTCATCAACCTCTGTATGAAGTGGGAAAAATACATATTGCTCAAGGGTGAGATCCGTGTGTTTTTCGATTGCTTTTATAATGGGTCTATAGATTAATTTCACTACCGACTCAGTGCCCAAACCAATAGCACCAACAGCACTTGTTGCTGATTTATTTGAATTTTGAATGAGCGATAAAAATCCATCTCTCCAAATATCCACTTCAATACCAGGATTAGCATTCATTTCAGCACCAATGGCATGTTGAAATCGTTTAAATAATTTCGGGTGAGCTATTCCTTGAACCCATTCGTCTTTAATGCCCAAAGCACGAATAGCCTCCATATCTTCTTCAGGAAGATGTCCACTTTCTTCTGCTAAATTATCCAATAAATGAGCTCGATGTTCAGCATTTTCCAATTTGGAAATAACTCCTGTAAGATAGCGAGGGAACCAAGCACTGTAAAACCCATATTGACCTGCAAAATCGCGCATTACTTCGGGCATATTTGCGAAATCTCCATTGGCAAGTGAATTTAAATAAGGGTGGTTTACGGCACGATGATTCATTGCCTCGTCTACAAGTGAATCGATGATGGGATGATTAATAGAGATAATATCCAATTTCTGGGTTGAAGTTGTTTCCATAGTGTCAATTAAATTAGTGGTAGAATTTTGATAAATAAAATGAAAAAAAATTAAATTGCAAAAAAATCTCTGTTAACAAATTAATGTATGTTAGAAGAAAATTCTGAAAAATTATACAACAATCAAGCATCCAATTGGAGTAGGTCACAACCCACGATTTTATCCGATTTTTCAGCTAGACCATTTGTCATTGAAATGTGTGAGCCACTTGAGAATCTTCGGGTTTTCGATATTGGATGTGGCGAAGGATATGTTTCAAGGCAACTCGTTCAACGGGGTGCTGCAGAGATCATTGCGCTCGATATCTCTGAAAAAATGATTGAGGTTGCCCGCACTCACGATGTGGATAAAATAACTTACAAAGTTGGAGACTCACGAGATTTGAGTGAGTACGAGGATGCATCGTTTGACATCGTTCTCACCATGTTTTTATTTAACTATCTAACTATTGAAGATAGTGCTAATGTAATGAAGGAGATTTTTAGAATGTTAAAGCCTGGAGGAAAATTCATTATGGCTGTACCGCATCCGTCATTACCCTTTTTAAAGGAGAAAGGATTTCCCTTTTATTTTGAGCCCGAAGGGAATTATTTCTCTGGAAGAAATTCATTATTCCCCGGTGAAATATGGCGCTTAGATCGAATTCCTGTTCATGTTCAATGCATTCATAAAACATGGGAAGATTATTTTCATTGTTTTCGTAATGCAGGATTTACCCAACTACCCGAAGTGAAAGAACTTCATATAAATGACTCTCATATTGCCTTAGATACTGAATTTTTTTCACCGCTGGATGGAATTCCGCTGCATGTTGCTTTTAAATTGGAGAAAAAATGAATGTGCATTGGAGTTCAATTCCCCGAATTGAAGATGTCGTTATTTCCTTGAAACCTCAACAAATCATTGAATTAAAACAGGGCTATCTTCCTGAATTTATTGATAAGGATTTTTTAAGAAATATACTTGATGCATCTCCTGGTTTTTTGATTTTGAAAACAGGAATTACGGATTCTGATGAACAAACTCAGCGATTGGTTTATCGTACTCTTTGCTCCCAACTTGGAACATTAAATAATCGCTACGGTGAATTGTATGATGTGAAAGATTATGGTGGGAATTACAAAGATTCCAACATTCCGGTAAGTCAAACGCATGATACTACTGGATTTCATACC
>JBIPLZ010000399.1:0-2621 GCA_044369395.1 Flavobacteriales bacterium
TTTCAATGACGGCCTCCTGAAAAACTTGGGTAATAACACCCGGCTCGACTGTCGCCTGAAGATTTCGTTCGTCAATTTCGATGATGCGATCGAAACGGCTCATGGCAAGCACAACACCACCAAAAACAGGCAATGCCGCTCCACTTAATCCTGTTCCACCACCTCGCGTTGTAACCGGAATGTTGCGTTGATTGCAATGTTTCAGGATGCTACTTACCTCGTTTGGATTTCCTGGACGAAGAACCACTTCAGGGAAAAACTGCAAATCTTCGGTTTGATCGTGCGCATTGTTGGACAAACTTTCTGCATCCACGAGAACGAATTTCTCTCCAAGAACAGATCGAAAAAAATCAATGTCGGTTTGTTGAATAGGACTCATATTTTCAAATTATATGGATTGAAGATATCTCTTAAATTAAAATTTTGCATTAATTCCAAGGCCGCATTTCCCCTCCAAGTGAACAAGACCTTTGCTAAGTTTCAAGCCACTTGCATTATCACCATTCAGTAAAAGTGGTCCGTCTATGTCAGCGTAATCAAGTTGTGGAAGAAATTGGGCAATAGCAGCCGTTCCAACAATGCTTTCGTTCATCGTTCCAATCATTACTTTCAAATCCAATTTGCGGGCTTGTTTAATCATCCGCAATGCAGGAGTAATTCCGCCACACTTGGTGAGTTTGATGTTGATACCATCAAAACATCCAGCACATTTTACTACATCCGCCTCCGACACACAACTTTCATCAGCAAAAAGAGGAACTGTTGATTTGTCTATCAAAATCTTCATGCTTTCGAAGTCGTATTTTTCAAGAGGTTGTTCAATCAACTCAACACCCAAGGTTTTTAAAATGGGAATATTGCGGATTGCTTCATCCAAGGTCCAACCTCCGTTTGCGTCAATCCGAAAAGGGGCTGCAGTATGTTTTCGAAGTTCGCTGATTAGCTCTATATCATTGCAAGAACCTAACTTAATTTTATATATGGGCCAGGGATTTTCATCCATTTTCCGAATCATCTTTTCTACCGAATCGAGTCCAATGGTATAATCGCTAAGCGGAAGTTTTGTCCAAGGTGTTTCCCATAACTGATGCAAAAGTTGATTCTGTTGCTTTCCAAAAACATCCCAAGCAGCCATATCGAGTGCACAAATGAGGAAAGAATTTGCAGGAAAATTTTGTAGCAAAAAGGCATGAAAATCGGTCGGATGCTGAAAAGAAAATGCTTCGATTTCTGCCATTTTCTCTTCCAAATCGGCAATCATTTTTTCGACCGGAATATTGTAGTAACTTATCGATGGAGCTTCGCCAAAACCTAAAATTCCGTTCAATTCCATCTCAATAAACAATGCCGGCTGATGCGTTTTTGTTCGTCCACCCGATATTGTGAACGGATAATGAAAAGGGAAATCAGTTTGTTTATATCGGATTTTCATTGATGGATTGCTTCAAATCAAGCATTACAAAAGTATTTGAAATCGACTGCATAAATTGAAATTCGCATGGAGTTGTTAATACATGAATGTGGATTAAGAATACTATATTTTCATTAGAGATTTTTTTGAATTCCATGAATGAGCCTATCGCTTTAAAACGAAATGATTGCGGAAAAATGGAATCGATTATCTTCGCCAAATGCTGCTGCGTTTTTTGTTTTTCATGTTGCTTGTTTCGGAGCTTTGCGCACAAAGCAAAATTCAGGGTTTTGTATTGGATTCGCTGCAAAAACGTCCACTTGCATTTGTGAGTATTTCGGTTGAAGGGTTTCCCAAAGCTTCCACCATGAGCGATATTGATGGACAGTTTACACTCGATTTACCCAATGGTTTTCCTGCAACTATTGAATGTTCTTCGCTTGGTTTTAAAAAGGAAGTGCGTCAGTTCAATGAAGCGCCCAATTCGAAATTGCGCATCGAAATGCGTCCTTCTTCATTACAGCTTCGAGAATTTGAAGTGCGTGCGGGTGAAAATCCGGCGCATCGAATTATCCGTCAAACATGGAAAAACAGAAAGATCCATGATCCTGAGAACTACGATTCATACAGTTGCAATACCTACAATAAACTCGTTTTAACAGGTCGGAAAGACACCACGTTTACGGCAAAAAATGAAGATGATATTCGAAAAGCATTTTCAGTAGATAGCTTCTTGCAACAGCAACATATTTTCTTGATTGAATCATCAAACGAACGCCTATTTCGCAAAGGGAAAGTGAAAGAAAATGTACTTGCATCGCGTGTTTCGGGAATGAAGGAAGCATCCATTTTCATGTTGGCGTTACAATTTCAACCTTTTGGTTTTTATGCGCCATTGATTGAACTCGATGGCAAGACACTGCTCAATCCGATTAGTAAAAACAGCGAGGATGTGTATTCGTTTGTTTTGGAAGACACCCTTTTTCAGGGCACTGACAGCATTTATGTGATTCGATTCAAGCCCCGAAAAAATGCGACAATTGAGGGTTTGAAAGGAGTCATTTACGTTTCTGCTCCTGATTATGCTATTCAAAACATCATTGCTTCGCCCAATGAAGAAAGTACGACGATGCAAATGACTGTTCAACAACAATACAAACGCGATGAAAAAGGCTTTTGGTTTCCTGAACAGCTCAATACAGATATCGTA
>JBIPLZ010000053.1:0-9777 GCA_044369395.1 Flavobacteriales bacterium
TTATAAATTGTAAAATTCTGATAATTCTCGATTAAAAATTTGCGTGTTTAACCAAATTAAATTCAATAATAGGTCAAGTTATATCCCAAGATTAGTGAAAAAAATACTCATCATAAACGGACATCCTAACAGAGACAGCTTTAATTTTGGAATTTTCGGAGCATATAAAAAAGGCGCCCTAAGTTCTGGAGCAGATATTAAGGAGATAATTATTAACGATTTAATTTTCAATCCAAACTTGCAATTTGGCTTCCAAAAAAGAACTGAATTAGAACCCGACTTAGTAGATGCCTGGGGAAAAATCAAATGGGCCGATCATTTAGTTTGGGTTCATCCTGTTTGGTGGGGAGGACTTCCTGCAATAACAAAAGGTTTTATTGACAGACTTTTTTTACCAGGTTTTGCATTTCAGTATCGAGAAAATTCTGTGTGGTGGGACAAACTTTTAACAGGAAAGACGGCTCACATTATTACAACCCTTGACCAACCGTCTTGGTATTATTGGTTTGCATTTGGGCGACCAAGCGTTAATCAGTTAAAGAAATCAACTTTGGAATTTTGTGGAATAAAGCCAGTTAAAGTAACGTATGTTGGGCCTATAAAAAACTCAGAATTAGCAGTACGAAAACAATGGTTGGATAAAATTGAAAAATTGGGAAGAAACCTTCAATGAAATCAAGATAAAAAATTCTAACAGATGCATAGAATATGAATGCATTTAGCTAATTGAAAACATCTATTATTTTTTAACAAACTAGAAATCCGAAGCTTTAAGTTCTCCATTTCCGAGAACTGTTAAGTTGCAGAATTTTATAAACAAATGCGTTTATAAAATTGGGATTTGTAATTTGAAATACAGATGGTGTATTAGGAAATTATTTCATTGGAAATCCCATATTCCCCTTCCCAGATGCAATGTCGTGATTGATTTTGAAATAGCCGTTTTTTAAATATTTATAAAACGTTTAAAAACGGAATAAGCAAGGTTTTTAAGCCAGTCCTCGGAAAATGATTTTGTATGGTTTGATTTCAGATAATAATTGCGAATTATCAACAATACTGTTCAAAAAAAGCAGCTAGTATTTTAATTTTTCACTTGCGTTTGGGATTGTAAATTGGTAGGGATATTCCCAAAGTCCCCTTCCCAGAGGTAATATCGCGAATGATTCCTAGATAGCCGTTTTTTAAATATTTATATACGTTTAAATCGACAAAGATTGGTGTTCACAATTCTTAAATTTAAATTGAGATTTACATTTTTGGGATAAAGAATTAACCTATGATGACATAGACGGAATTGCCCATTTTTTATCGATGTTTGCATAATAAATGAGCAATCAAACTAAACTTTTATTAACAGGAGCTACCGGCTTAGTTGGAAGTCATACTTTATTGAAGCTAATCGAAAATGGCATATATGTAAGAGCATTTGTTCGACCCAATAGTGATTATCGTAAACGGATTGAAGAAGTTTTTTCCTTGTTTAATCAACCAGCTTCCTTGTTGGACCAATACGTTTCTTTTTTTGAGGGAGATCTTTTGAATATTGGAGATCTGGAAGATGCCTTAGAGGGAATAGAATCTGTTATTCACACAGCTGCCATTGTTCGTGAAGGTTTTGAGACAAGTAATCGATTAATGAAAGTGAATGTTGAGGGTACAACTAACCTAGTTAATCTTTGTTTAGATTTTAAAATATCTTGGTTTTTGTTTCTCAGTTCTGTGGCTACATTGGGTCCTAATCCAGAAGGCATGGTTGATGAAGATTTCTTTTTTAAATCAAGTCCCAACATTACAAACTACGCTTTATCGAAATATTTAGCTGAACAAGAAGTCTGGCGAGCATCCGAAGAAGGATTACCTGTGGTTATTTTAAATCCGAGTATTATACTTGGGGCTTCGCGTTCAAAGCAAAGCAGCAGTGCTATTTTCCATGCTGCAAAAAACAACATTCCTTTTTACACAAATGGTTTACATGGATATGTGGATGTTGTTGATGTATCGATAATTATACATAATTTATATACCACTCAATTTACCGGAAAGCGATTCATTGTTTCGTCGGAAAATATTGAGAATTACGATTTTTTGAAAGCTGTAAGTGAATCAATGAAATCGGCTACACCTCGAATTCGATTTCAACAATGGATGATTTTTCCAGCAATTATTGCGGGAGCTATCGGTAAGATCTTTAATAAAAAAACACCATTAGTAAACCGCAAATTAATACGAAGTGCACAAAACCGAAATGCTTATGATAATGCTCGTATCATTGAAAAAACAGGCATTCAATTTAAAAAGGTTCAATTGTCTATAATTGAAACAGCCTTAAGAATGCAGAAAATTATGGAGAAGGAGTAAAATACCCTTGCTGCCAAAGACTCAACATATCCATTCCAACAGCAATACTGAAATGGACACAAATACCTGGAATTATTGATTTTGATCGCAAAGCCATTGTTCCTAATACCAAACCAGCAACGATTGCCCCGAGTGTTTCCGGAAATGGTTTTCCAAAATGAATCATCACATATGGAATTAAGGGTATTAATACAGCTTTGAAGCCTAGTTCATTTTCGAAAGAGAATAAAAGAAATCCACGGAAGAAAAACTCAACAGCAACAAACTGAAACAAATAACCTATTTCCCAAAAAAGTAGAATCCGATAAAAACTATCTCCTTTGGGGATGTAAACAAATGGATTAAGTATGTTGAAACGAAGGTAAAAATGATGCCCCAATTAATGGGATGATCATAATAAGCAGCATCAAACCATAAATCTTCCAATGTTTTGATGGAATATCTGTTTTGAATAATGAAAGTGCATCTGGAAATACGATTTTCCTATAAATCAATGGTAAAATGAGATAAAATAGCACACATGATGCCGCCCAAAAAAGCAAAGAATATAAACTGCTGGCCTCCCCATCAAATAGTATCATAGCCCACTTGTGTTTAAGTGAAGATTGGGGGGAGTTTAGCCAACTATGAAAAATGGATGCCTTACCAAAATATTCTTTGCAGCATATCATCAGCGCCGAAAAAACAATAACACTGTAGAGCGTTATGTCTGTTTTTTTCATGTTAATGTGTTTATAATTTCTTCTAATCATGCTAAAAATTGTAAATAAATCTGTTTATAACTGCTTGGGTAACGAAATTTAAACCTATTGTTTTTTTTTGCACATTTGAACATCTTTCAACAATGGAAATCAATATTAAAAAAAACAAATTGAAACAAAGTAAAGTCGTTCGACATAACTTGATTAAAACAGTTTTACTTATAGTAACACTTTTTATTTTTAATACTGTGAAGTCTCAGGAAATACAAATTCTTTCTATAGATTCATCACACTATCCAACTATCAAATTAAAAATTGCATTTAAAGGAGATAAAAGTCTTGATTCTAATCAACTGAAAATAGAGCAAAAAGGTAGTATACTCCCTTTTTCAATCTTTGACAAATCAGGAAAATCTCCTCAAACAAAGGGAAGAGCTATTTACTACTTAGTTGAAGGAAGCGGGAATACCTCCGGAAAAATGCTAAGAACACTTAAAAAAGGAATAATAGAATCGTTAAAAAATATTCATCCAAACGACATAGTAAACTTAGGCTGGTTTGGAAGTTATGAGTTAGATAGTTCTAATCTAAAGCTTATAAACAGAAAATTCATTTCTGATTTGGATAAATTTTCAGATTTAATAAGTGAAAATATAAAGTCTAAAAAAGACTCTTTAGGTTTTTCAGAGTTAAATAGAAATATCTTATCCAGTTTCGATTATTTGTTAACTCAAAATAAATTACCTGAAAACAAACTATTTATTGTTTTAAGTGTCGATAGAGATAAAAGTTTATTAGGGAAAATAAATCCTTCGGAGTGTATTAATATTTCCAAAACAAATGGAATTCCAATTCATTCAATTACTTTTTTAGACAGTGACTCCTCTTATAAATCGGGGCAAATTGCAGAAATTTCAACTGAAACTGGAGGTCAAAATAGTATAGTGTATTCTCAAGAAGACATTGAAAATGCTCTAAAAAAACTATACGATTTATCAACATTGTCTGTTGATGGTGAAAATTTATTTGATTTAGAATTTACAATAAATGAAGATTCTAGTCAATCTAAATCCAAAATAGAACTCTCATACAACGGCAACCGACAATTTCTTATCATTGGAAATCCTAATACCATCAGTCTGATTCCTCAGGATTATAAGAAATACCTTTGGTACTCCATTGCAATTTTAGGTATTATCGTGATGATTATGCTTTTGATTAATCTTTTTTCGAGAAAAGGAAAACAAGCAAGCGATGAATTTGATAGTCCTGCAGAAAGCGATTTATCAGCGAACACTGAAAAGAAAAATAATATTATCCGCCCTAAATCCATCTTAACTGAAGAAGTAGTAATTCCCCCTGTAATTGCAAAACCATCAGGACCTTCTGTATTATTAAGCCTTCAGGGTAGAACGATGCCCTTTGTAATTAGCAAAAACGAGACAACAATTGGCCGACACGATACGAACGACATTCCAATTCCTGAACAAACTGTTACTGGTAAACATGCAAAGATTATACTCGAGAATGGAATAATAACACTTGTTGATTTAGGAAGTACAAATGGAACCTTTGTTAATGGTGTTCGTATTCGATCTCATGAACTTAAGTCAGGCGATCGTTTTCGTTTAGGGAATGTGGAAATGACTTTAAAATAATGAATTAATTGATTAGTCAACAATGTCGCATTGGGAGAAATCCTTCTAACGACTTGGTTATTAACGACCGGGCTGCAGAAGATTTTCATGCAGTTATTATGTTGAGTGATGAAAATTTAATCTTTATTGAGGATCTGAATTCTCGATATGGAACCATAGTAAATGGGGAACGAGTTACTAAAGTTCAACTTTTCCCTGGCGATGAAGTTCAAATTGGATTTTGTAGAATTGATTGGGAAAGCAGGACAGGTTTCCTGCCTTCATTAAATGAAATTGAGGTGATACCCAATTTATCCGTTCCAGTTAAACGTCCTAATCAACATTATTCTTCGCTTGATGATACGCGTCCGAACAACAATTTGAATCATTTGAATAGTGGCGATGCATCCAAAGATCTTGCTAATTCTCTTGTTAAAACTGAAGCACAACTGGATCGTATTGAGAATATAATGACTCAAGATGAAGCATTAGCTTTACAAACAAACAACGAAACCACTATTTCCCAAATTGATAATTTAGTTGAAAAGGCAATTGCTTCTGAAATTGAAGAAGCGATTCCAGAAATACATGTATCTGAAATCGATCAGATCGATGAAATTAATCCATTCTCCAATCATTCAGACCATCTGACCATTATAGAATCTATTAATGAAAATGGGGATTTAAGCATGGTTGGTATAACAGATAATGTTCCAAGTGACAACAACCTAGCAATTGAATTACATCAAGAAATAAATGAAGTAAAAATACCTATATCCTCTGACATTCAATTGAATGAGGATTCCAAAATTTCTGATTTTTCTAATTCAACTTCTCCTCAATGTTCATTGGAAATCGATGAACCTATTGACGAAAAAGCTGATACATTAAAAGCACCATTCAGAACATTTTCCAATCAAAAAAAGGGTGGTTTTATTAGTAAAGATTCATTACAGATTCTAATTATAATAGCACTAACCTGTATATTTCTAGCAGCAGGTTGGCTTTTAGGACAAGCTTCCTAATTAATTTTCGGAAAGCGAAATAGCCGAATTAAGAAATTCTATGAACGGTGACATTTCTTTAAAAATCGATGCTGCTTTGAGAGCGAAATCTTGAGAGAGAATTTCTTTGTCACTCAATGAGCGACTTAACACAAAACTTTTATATCGTAGAAGATCTATTGCGGGATGGTCTTTATCATATCCTTTGGGGGCAGTTTTCAGTTGATGGTCTCCCATCGTATTAAACATGCTCTGTAAATTCCCTTTCCCTATAATACCACGAAGGTTGATGTGGTTAAAGTAAATTTCTTGTCTAATTGCTTGTAAAATTGGAGTATCTGGCATCCAAACACCAGCTGCAATAAAAGAAGCCCCAGGCTGAATCTGAATGTAATATCCAGCCTTGGGCGATTTCTTTCCTCCGTCTGTAAAAGCAGCACCTATATTATTCTTATAAGGCGCTTTGTTTTTTGAGAAGCGAACATCTCTATTGATTCTAAAAATACAATCTTTCGTACTCAATTTCAAAATACCAGCATCAAACTTGCCAATCTCCTGAATCAAAACAGCGGTTAAATCTTGAAGTTCTTTTTTGGAAACTTCGAATTCAACACGATGCTTCTCGAACCATTCTCTGGTATTGTTGCTTTGCAGCTGTTTTAAAAAATCCAGGGAATGTTGCATTAAGATCGAAATTAAAAAGGCAAATCGTTGCTATCGTCACCCGATTCAAAGAAATTGGGAGCACTTGAAGCAGGAGGCGCTTGTTGAAAATTCTGACCAGGCGCATTCATTGGAGCAGCTGGTGCTGGCGCTTGGTAAGTTGGAATTGCTTGACCTGGATTCGCAGAAATTGCACCTGCAGGATCTAATTTCCAAACACGAACTTCAGTAAACCAACGTTCATTGTATTCGCGGGATTCCAAATTGAAACTCACTTTTAAATCATCACCCGGTTGAAAACGACGCAATTGATCCACTTTGTCACCCCATACTGAGCAACATACTTTCTTGGGATATTGATCAAACGTTTCAATTACAAATTCTTGTTTAACCCAAGGTCCTTTAGCGCCTTCACCTGTAACTTGAGTCATTACTTTTACTAGTTTTCCATTTACTTCCAATGCCATGTTCTTGATTTTTTTCCAAAATTAACTATTCGTTTTCGCTAGCAAGAAAAATTCACGAAAATAGTTTTGAACATTCCTGTTAAAAATCTCTAAGCCTCATAGTTTGTTACATTTCTAAATTCAACAAAGGAAATCAATCAATACATCTGAAAATAATGCATATTCCCAATTTAAATTCGGGATTGTAAACATCGAATTGTTCGTGAATATATCAGATGGATTCAAAACAACGGGTGTACTTTTTTATTACATTTGCACTCCCAAAAATAACTCAATACCGACTACATGAAGATACTTGTTTGCATCAGTCAGGTCCCTGATACCACTAGTAAAATTTCCTTTACGGACAACAACACCAAGTTTAACGAAGACAAAGTTCAATACATTGTGAATCCATACGATGAATGGTATGCACTAGTTAGAGCTCTTGAATTGAAAGAAACATTAGGTGGAAATGTTACCATAATTACTGTGGGAACAACTGCAGTTGAACCCATTATTCGCAAGGCATTAGCCATTGGAGCCGACGACGCAGTTCGGATTGATTCTGAACCGGCAGATGCTTATTCAACAGCTAAATCAATTTCCGATTATGCAAAAGACAAAGGATTTGATTTGATCTTGGCTGGAAAAGAGACCATCGATTTCAATGGATCTGAAGTAGGTGGTATGATTGCTGGATTCTTAGATCTTCCTTTTATTTCTTTGGCGTCTAAACTTGATATTCAAGGATCTAATGCTGTGCTTGAAGTTGATATTGAAGGAGGTGTAGAAGTAATTACATCTGCAATGCCATGTGTAATTTCTGCAGCTAAAGGCATGGCCGAAGCACGTATTCCTAATATGCGTGGAATTATGGCAGCTCGAACTAAGAATATTGAGGTTATTGCATCATCTGCGGTTCCTTTAGTAATGGTTAAAGAATTTACTTTACCTGCTCCTAAATCTGCCGTTAAACTTATTGATCCAGATAACATGGATCAACTTGTCGAACTCCTTCATTCTGAAGCTAAAGTTATTTAAATCATGGCTATACTTATCATTACCGAAACATCTAAGGGTAAATACAATAAAGCTTCTTTGGAGGTAATTTCTTACGGCGCCCAGGTTGCAAAGCAATTAGGAACAACTGCCACACTTTTATCTTTAGGGGCTGGTTCTGACGAAGAACTTTCTAAAGCTGGTGAATATGGTGTTGCTAGCGTTTTGAAATCGGATAGTTCGAAACTCAATCACTTTGATCCGCAATTAATAGCTAAGCTTGTTATAGCTGCTATGGAAAAAGTTGGGGCTGATGTTCTCATAATGAGCCATAACCGAACTGGTAAAGCAGTTGCTCCTCGCCTATCAGCAATGCTTCAAGCTGGATTAGTTTCTGGGGCTGTATCACTTCCTCAAACCAATGGGGATTTTTCGGTTAGAAAAAATGTGTTTTCGGGAAAAGCATTTGCTGAATACACAATCAACACAGCGAAAAAAATTATCACCCTTTTACCAAATTCAGTTCCTGTTCAACATATTGGTGGATCTGCTTCAGTAAGTTCATTCAATGAAGTTTGTGATTCATTTACTTCCTTGTTAAAGGTTGAAGAACGTGTTCATCAAACCGATGGAGAAATTCCACTACCTGGTGCTGAGTTGGTTGTTTCTGCTGGCCGTGGTATGAAGGGTCCAGAGAATTGGGGAATGGTCGAAGATCTTGCAAAAACACTTGGAGCTGCAACTGCCTGTTCTCGTCCAGTTTCAGATATAGGATGGAGGCCTCATCACGAACATGTTGGACAAACAGGAATAGCTATTCGTCCCAATCTATATATTGCCATTGGTATTTCTGGTGCAATTCAACATCTTGCGGGTGTAAACGGATCTAAAGTCATCGTTGTCATTAACAAAGATTCTGAAGCTCCTTTCTTTAAAGCTGCCGATTACGGGATAGTTGGTGATGCTTTCGAAATTGTTCCAAAACTTAACGATGCTTTTCGTAAATTTAAAGAGCAAAATAGCTAACATTTAACCATGTTACTTGTGCATTTTATGTTTCACGATAAGATTTGCTATGAAGAAAATTAAACTCGAAATATCCAATCTTTCTTATAGTCAAACACAAAGCGGCGCTTATGCCTTGGTGTTGGGCGAAAGTGGAGGAAAACGTCGTCTGCCAATTATTATTGGAGGTTTTGAAGCTCAGGCTATCGCAATAGAGCTCGAAAAAATGGCTCCCTCTCGCCCATTAACACACGATTTGTTTAAATCATTTGCCGAAGCATTTTCTGTAAATATAAAGGAGGTTTTGATTTACAATCTTGTAGAAGGTATTTTCTATGCGAAGTTAATCTGCCAACAAGATGGAGCTAACGATGTTGAAGTGGACGCTCGAACAAGCGATGCCATTGCCTTGGCTGTTCGTTTCAATTGTCCTATATACACGTTTGAATTTATTTTAAGTTCAGCTGGAATTCTTATTGACGAGTCGCCAATTTCAGAAGAACATACATTGCCCGAAGCTCAAATTACCTCAGAAGAATCAACAAGTTCTGCAGAACCAGGCAATGAATTTAGTGGTAAAAGTGAAGCCGATCTAAAACAAATGCTCAGTGCTGCAATCGAAGATGAAGCCTACGAAAAGGCTGGAAAAATTAGGGATGAGTTGGAGAAGAGGAAATGATTTGATTTGAAGATTTGAAGATTTGAGAATTTCAAAATGAGATAATGTGCTGATATGTTCGATGTGCTGATGTGCTGATGTGAAATTTTCGAAATTCCTCAATTTTAAATCCGTTATTCGTAATTCGTAATCCGTAATTCTCAGTTCTGTAATTCCCAATTCGTAATTATTAAAGGTGAAAATTGAACACGATAAAACCATTTGTGCATTGGCAACCGGAGGCGGTATGTCGGCCATTGCAGTGATTCGTGTTTCTGGGAAGGATGCTTTTGTTCTGTG
>JBIPLZ010000054.1:0-9752 GCA_044369395.1 Flavobacteriales bacterium
TTGCAGTAACTGGTGCATTCACACTCGAACATAAATGCATGGGCGCAGAATCGTTCACATAATTCATTGTGGCGCCACGCATCAATTCGGCCGATTCTAATAAGCTCAAACTACCTGCAAGATTAATAACTTGAGGATTTGTTGTGCTTTTAAGTATTTCTTCACAAAGAGCATGATCTCCTGGCCCACCCGTTAGGTAAATTGTTTGTTCGCTTGGAATAAGATTTAAAAGTTCTATCCACTTATTTTTGGGCCATTGTTTCGTAAACCAAACGGATGCAGGAGCAATACAGCTATAGTGTTTGGGTGTTTCAAATTTCAACGGTGCAGGGTAGAGGCGAGGTTGAATAGCTCCGCTTATGTTGAGGTGTTCGATGAGTTTCAAATTACGTGCACACTCATGCAAACCATTACTTACCGAATGATTTACTTTGTGTTTGAAAAAAATGGAGAACGGATTTTTTCGAAATCCACTTGTTGAACTTGCTCCTGAAAATGCCGTTAAGAAACCCGAAGCCGCAAAGCGCTGGCAATTGATTACAAGATCATACTTCTGCCTGCGAATGGCGATAAGCAACAACAAAAGGTTTTTGTATTTACCCAATTGCTTATCCCAAACAAAAACAGTTTTCAAAAATGGATGTCCTTGAAAAAGTGTTTGATTGCCTTTCCGAACAAGCATGTCGATTCGGGCTTCCGGATAATTTGCATGCAGCGCTTCGAGCAAAGGAGTTGCTAAAATGACATCGCCAATAAAAGCCGTTTGGATGATGAGGATTTTTTTCAAATCGAAAACTTCAACTTAGTCGAGTGAGAAATTTACGCGCACAGTAATCGACGCCGTTTTATTTCTCGATGAAGTATTGAATGTTCCTCCCCAAGAATAATCTTCATTACTGTTTTGACCCGTAATTTGAAAAATTCCCATGTCGCCAGTTTCCATTTCTCCAAGGGATGCACCCGCATTTTCAGCAATTTTTTCAGCGCGGATGCGTGCATCTTTTGCTGCTGCCGCCAATAAATCAATTTTCAAATCGGCTAACTTGGTATAGTAATACCGCGGTTCGCTCGAACTCAATTCAATTCCATCATTAATTAATTCGGTCACTTCTCGTGAAACAAGTTCCACCAGATTTACATTTTTCGATTCGATGTTCACCTTTTGACTCAACTTAAAACGTGCAAATGTGCTTGTCTCAGAACCATCTGGATATCGTTGAGTATCATATTCCTTTTCAATTTCAACTGCCGAAAAAACAACTTCATTCGCGCTAATGCCCTTTGTAACGATGTATTGTTTAATGCGTTCTTGATCCGTTTTCAAGGAGTTAAACGCCTCTTGTAAGTTAACAGCTCTGCGGGAAAAACTGGCCGACCAAACAATCAAGTCAGAATTGAAATCGCTGCTTGCCAAACCGGTTACAGAAATCTGACTTGGCGTGCGTTTCGATTTCAGGTAAGAGTTTCCTAAAATCCATGTACCTAAAATAATCGCAAATGAAATTGCAAGCGTGGGAAGAGCATTTTTTATCATTATACAGCTACGTTATACTCACGAAGAGCATCGTTAAGTGAAGTTTTCATATCGGTGCTAGCCTTTCTTTGTCCAATAATTAAGGCACAAGGAACTTGATATTCGCCAGCTGGAAATGTTTTGGTGTAAGAACCTGGAATAACGACCGATCGAGCGGGAACTTTTCCTTTGTATTCGATTGCTTGATCTCCAGTTACATCGATGATTTTTGTGCTTTGTGTAATCACCACATTGGCACCTAGAACGGCTTCTTTTCCAACATGCACGCCTTCAACCACGATGCAGCGCGAGCCAATAAAACAGCCATCTTCTATAATAACCGGACTTGCCTGAACGGGCTCCAACACACCGCCAATTCCAACACCACCACTTAAATGCACATTTTTTCCAATTTGAGCACATGAGCCAACGGTTGCCCAGGTATCAACCATGGTTCCTTCATCTACGTATGCACCAATGTTCACATACGAAGGCATGAGAATCGTTCCTGGAGCAATAAAACTTCCATATCGTGCAATGGCATGCGGAACAACTCTAACTCCTAAAGCTGCATAACCAGTTTTAAGTGCCATCTTATCATGAAACTCAAAAGGCCCAACTTCAAGGGTTTGCATTTGTTGAATCGGAAAATACAAAATCACGGCTTTCTTCACCCAGTCGTTTACTTTCCATCCATCCAAACTGGGTTCTGCAATTCGAATTCTTCCTTTATCGATTTCCTCAATGACTTCTCGAATCGTTTTTTGAACCGAAACTTCTTTCAACATTTCTCGGTTTTCCCAGGCCTGTTCAATGGTTGCTTGCATCATGCAGCAAATATAAAGGTTTGCTTGTCACTAAGCGAATCGAAATCATTAAATCCCATTACTGAATCAAATTATTAACAAGCTTCATAATTGACGTTGCAAGGAACCTACATGTTCTATCTTCGCAGTATGATTTCCTATTCCCGATTTACTCTTGAAAATGGTCTGAAGGTGATTGTTCACGAAGACCCTTCTACACCTTTGGCATGTATCAATATTTTATACGATGTAGGAGCTCGCGATGAGCATCCCGATCAAACTGGATTTGCTCATTTATTCGAACATTTGATGTTTGGTGGTTCTGTAAATATTCCAAGTTACGACACGCCTTTGCAAGAAGCGGGTGGAGAAAACAATGCCTTTACAAATAACGACATCACCAATTATTACTTAACGCTCCCAGCTCAAAATCTGGAAACGGGCTTTTGGTTGGAGTCGGATCGAATGCTCAGTTTGGCATTTTCAGAAAAAAGTCTCGAGGTTCAACGCAGTGTTGTTATTGAAGAGTTTAAACAACGATATCTCAATCAACCTTATGGCGATGAGTGGTTATTGCTTCGTCCTTTGGCCTATCAAGTTCACCCTTATCAATGGGCAACCATCGGGAAAGAAATTAAACATATCGAAGATGCACACATGGATGATGTGAGAGCGTTTTTCAATCGTTTTTATTTACCATCAAATGCCATCATGGTGGTTGCAGGTGATGTAAAACACGATGAAGTAAAACGCTTGTCTGAAAAGTGGTTTGGGCCAATTCCAAGTGGAAATCGTCCAAATAGAAATATCCAATCAGAACCTATCCAAACTGAAGCGAGAAGACTCACTGTAAATCGTGATGTGCCAACCGATTCTATTACGAAAGTGTATCACATGGCAGCCCGAATGGATGCTGAATATCAAGCGCAAGATTTACTTTCGGATGTTTTGGGAAGAGGTCAATCGGCTCGTTTATTCAATGCATTGGTGAAAGATGAACAATTGTTTACAGATGTATCGGCACATGTAAGTGGCAGTTTCGATAAAGGCTTGTTTGTAATTAATGGTCGTGTGAAAAATGGCGTGAATCCGGAGCTTGCCGAAGCAGGAATTCAACGTGTTATTGATGAACTTTTAGCAAATGGAATTCCTGAGCAGGAGCTTATCAAAGTGAAGAATAAAGCAGAAAGTACACATGTGTTTGGAGAAGTGAGCATTTTAAACAAAGCCATGAACTTAGCTTTCGGCGAATTACTTGGCGATATTGAAATGGTGAATACCGAAATTGCTAAGCTGCATGCTGTAACTTCTGCAGATGTTCTCAAACAAGCCCAAAACATTTTACGAGAAGAAAATTGTTCCACCCTATTTTATCTTAAATCAGAATGATTCAGCCCAACCGATTAGTACCGCCAACGCTTCATCCAATCGATTCGGTGAATCCACAAATGCCGGAACGATTTACACTCTCCAATGGAATTGAGGTTTTCAGCCTTTCAGCTGGATCGCAGGAGGTGATGAAAGTTGAACTGGTTTTTGGGGCCGGAACTTCCCGTCACGATAATCCGCTCTTGCCTTCCTTAACTGCATCGATGCTACAAGAAGGAACGCAAACGAAAAGTGCATCCGATATCGCTTCAGCAGTTGACGATTTTGGCGCATTTCTAGAGCTCGATATTGATAAAGATTATTCAGGAATTACCTTGTATTCGCTTAATAAATATTTAGGAAATACATTGCCTGTAATTTCTGATTTGCTCTGCAATTCGACCTTTCCTGAACATGAATGGGAAATCATGCGTAGCAATCGTCTGCAAAAATATACAGTCAATTTGGGTAAAGTAGGATTTGTTGCCGGTAAACGCTTTCAGGAACTTCTTTTCGCAGGATCTCCTTATGGAACCGCATTCGATGAATCAGACTACAAATCATTGCAAATTGATGAGTTGAAAAACTTTTATCAGCAGTATTATTCTCCAACATCGGCGAAAATCTTTTTAAGTGGGAAAATTGACTCCAATACTTCCCAGCTTCTCGAAGACACATTTGGTCATTTAACTGGCAAGGGAACTTTTCTGCCACCCATTGAAATTCCCAATGTCGGGAACAGCTTTGAACGTAAACAGTTTATTCCGAAAGATGACGCAATTCAATCGGCAATCCGCATTGGACGAAGATTGTTTACAAAAAACCATTCCGATTATTTTGGAATGAAGGTATTAACCACCATTCTGGGAGGTTATTTTGGATCACGTTTGATGAGTAACATACGTGAGGACAAAGGCTATACGTATGGCATTGGAGCCGGGATTTTATCATATTGTTCGGATGGTTATTTTTACATCAGCACAGAAGTAGGTTCGGATGTTTGCACATTGGCTTTGAATGAAATCTACAAGGAAATTGCCTTGTTGCGCGATGAACTAGTTTCTGATGAAGAGCTTGACTTAGTGAAAAGCTATATGCTGGGCTCATTATTGAAAAGTTTTGAAGGGCCTTTCGAACGCATGGAGCGTTTTAAAAATTGTCATCTATTTGGAGTGGACGAGCAGTATTTTCAACGATACACAAAGGCAATTAGAAATATTACACCGGCTCAAATTCAACATTTAGCGAAAGTTTGGCTTCAAGAAGAAGACCTTTTGGAACTGGTTGTAGGTAAATATTAATTCAATGGGTATGAATATTAAAATTCAATTCATCTTAAACCGTAAATAATTTCCTAAATTTGCGCGCAATTCGGGATTAATCCCGTTACCCCAATTGCCATGGAACACCATTCTAAATTCGCTGAAGGGCTTACTTACGACGACGTACTTCTAATTCCAGATTATTCAGAAGTCCTTCCCCGCGATACCGATATTAGTACCTATTTTACCCGCACCATCCGACTCAATGTTCCCATTGTTTCGGCTGCAATGGATACCGTTACGGAATCATCTTTGGCAATTGCTATTGCTCAAGAAGGAGGCATAGGTGTTTTACATAAGAACATGAGCATTGCTCAACAAGCCGCCGAAGTCAAGAAAGTAAAACGATCGGAAAGCGGAATGATAATCGATCCTGTTGTTTTGTCTGAAACCGCAGTTGTTGCAGATGCCTTGCAATTGATGAAGGAAAATCGAATTGGTGGTATTCCGGTTATAGATGAAAATAGAAAGCTTGTTGGTATTATCACCAATCGAGATTTGCGGTTTGAAAAACGTTTCGATAAGCCGGTGCGCGATGTAATGACCAAAGACAATCTCATTACAACCACCGAAACCAATCTTGCAAAAGCTGAGATATTGTTGCAGGATTATAAAATTGAAAAACTACCTGTCGTTAATCAAGACTATCAGCTAGTTGGATTGATCACCTATAAAGACATCATTAAAAATCGCCTTCGTCCCAATGCGTGTAAAGATGATTTTGGACGTTTGCGCGTTGCAGCTGCAGTGGGCGTTACAGCCGATACTCTCGAACGTGTTGCCGCACTTGTTAAAGCGGGGGCCGATGCGGTCGTTATAGACACAGCGCACGGTCATTCAAAAGGCGTTATAGAAAAATTAAAAGAGGTGAAAGCTCAATTTCCAGAATTGCAAGTTGTTGTTGGAAATATAGCTACAGCTGCCGCAGCGCGTATGTTAGTTGAAGCGGGAGCCGATGCAGTGAAAGTTGGAATTGGACCTGGTTCTATTTGCACAACCCGCGTAATTGCTGGT
Organism: Flavobacteriales bacterium; assembly: GCA_044369395.1. Taxonomy (GTDB): domain Bacteria; phylum Bacteroidota; class Bacteroidia; order M30B66; family M30B66; genus CALQRR01. The sequence goes on from JBIPLZ010000054.1 coordinate 6,024, forward strand.
GTCGGTGTTCCTCAGCTAACAGCAGTTATGGACGTTGCCCGCGAACTTCAAGGAACTGGAATTCCTGTAATTGCAGATGGTGGAATTCGTTTTTCGGGCGATATTGCCAAAGCCATTGCAGCCGGAGGTTCAACGATTATGGCAGGTTCACTTTTCGCAGGAGTCGAAGAATCGCCAGGTGAAACCATTATTTTTGAAGGGAGGAAATTTAAATCGTATCGCGGAATGGGATCCATTGAAGCCATGCAGACGGGTTCGAAAGACCGCTATTTTCAAGATGCGGAAGACGATTTGAAGAAATTGGTTCCTGAGGGAATTGTCGGACAAGTTCCATTTAAAGGAACATTATCTGAAGTTTTATATCAAATGATTGGAGGTTTACGTGCGGGAATGGGCTATTGCGGAGCGGCTAATATTGCTCAATTGCAATCTAAAAAACTCATCCGAATTACTGCTGCTGGAATCCGAGAATCGCATCCACATGATGTTAGTATTACCCGAGAAGCTCCAAACTATTCAAGCCGATAGAAGTTCAAGTTAAAATTGAATTCCATTATTGAGGAAAATCTTCATTAAAATGAGGATGGATGCTAGTACGACCAAAAATTTGTTTTCAATTAAACCGGTTTCGGGCATTTTGTAAATCATAATCATGCGGCTTTTCATCGCATTGATGAAAATGGATACAACAATGACAAACATGGTAAAAACCAATCCTAGATTAAGGATAAATGAACCATCCGAAAAATAGATTAGCGTAACTCCAGAACATATCACATAGGGAAGAAAAATTGTTTGAAACAAATAAATGATCCTGTTTTCATTCTTCGAAATGTTATGTGTGCTGTTAGTTATTTGAATAAATGGTTTGGCCACAATAACTCCAATAATAATTAAGAACATAATCGCAATAATGGATACAATTATTTTTGCGAAATCTTCCCAAAATAAATAATCTGCAACAATCCCCAGATAACTCGAAATAATACCTTGGTTTCCATTGTTTTTAATTGGCATCAATACCAGTTGTGTGCAAAAAAAGTTGAGGTAATGAATGCCCAACCACAACCAGAATGTTTTTAATATTCCGGGTCTTTTGCGATACAACTTTTGAATTATTAACGCAATCACGCCACCAATTAGACAGTAAAATGACCCAGATATGAATGTTCTCAAAACCGAATCAACGGTCCACATATCGAAGTTTCGGGTATAATCAACTTTAAAAAAATAGAGTTTATATAAAAGACTAAAACGCTTAGCAAATAATGAAGAAATTACATAAAAGCTAACATAAACAATAGCAAATGCAGCCAAATATGCTACGGATGAATTTATAATTCTATTGTTTCTTTCTTGCTCCTGAGAATTTTCTTTATTCGAGAGTTTCTCAGTAAAATCAAGAATTCGATCCTTTGAATCCATGGAATTTTTGTGGTCAACCATATGCAAATATATCTTTTTATTAATCCAATTTTAAACCAAACAGATTTAAGAATGTATGCTTTGATATATTGGAGCTTTAGACTATTTTCGCACGTTCATAATTCTTTAAGTAAAATTACAATGTTCAAAACAAAGTTTCTACTTGCTGCCTGCATTTTGTCAGGTTCTGTTGCTATTGCTCAGACAACACCAAAGAAAAAAACACCGGTTGCTAAAGCTCCTCAGGTTGTAACGGTTGCTCCTCCAGTTGTTGTAGATCCAATTATGTTAATTGTTGGCGGAGACGCCGTAACTCGTGCAGAGTTTGAAAGTATCTACCGTAAAAACAATTCCAAAGACACTGCAAGCAGTCGCAAAGCACTTGAAGAATACCTTCAGCTTTTCATCAATTTTAAATTGAAGGTGAAAGCTGCAAAAGTTGCAGGCAAAGACACCGCAAAAGCTTTTCAAACCGAACTTAAAGGGTATCGTCGTCAATTAGCTCAACCTTATTTGACTGACAAAAACGTAAACGATAAGTTAATCCAAGAAGCTTACGATCGTTCTAAAAAAGACGTAAAGGCAAGTCACATTTTGATTTCCTTGCCTTCTGAACCTTTGCCAAAAGATACATTGGCCGCATACACCAAAGCAATGAAAATCCGCGAACGTCTTTTAAAAGGCGAAGATTTTGCGCTTTTAGCTCGTCAAAATTCAGAAGACCCTTCTGCAAAACAAAATGATGGAGATCTTGGATATTTTACATCCATGATGATGGTTTATCCATTCGAATCGGCTGCTTATTTAACTCCAGTTGGAGAAATATCTGCTCCTGTTAGAACCAAATTTGGTTACCATATTTTGAAAGTTACCAATGTACGTGATGCTCAAGGTCAGGTTCATGTGGCGCATATCATGGTAAAAAATCCTGAGAATGCGAAAGATTCAATTATTGCAGACAACAAAAAGAAAATTGATGAAATAAGCTCTAAAATTAAAAAAGGAGATGATTTCGGGCAATTAGCATCTCAGTTTTCGGACGATCGTTCATCGGGAAAAAATGGTGGTCAACTTCCTTGGTTTGGAACAGGTAAAATGGTTCCTGAATTTGAGAAAGTTGCATTTGAATTAAAAAACGACAATGAGGTAAGCGAACCTTTTCGCACTCCTTATGGTTGGCACATTGTAAAACGCTTGGAAAGAAAAGGGGTTCAGTCGTTCGATGAAGCAAAAGCGGAACTGAAATCTAAAATCTCTAAGGATTCACGATCTCAATTGAGTAGTGATGCTGTAATTGCTCGCGTTAAAAAAGAAAACGGCTTCACTGAAGATTTCAAAGCTCTTGACGAATTTATTCTGAAAGTGGACACCAGTTTTTTAAATGGTCGTTGGAAATCAGAAGGAGTTAAAACCATGCTGAAACCTCTATTTGTTTTGGGTAAAGAAGCATCAACACAATATGATTTTGCTGAGTTTCTTGTGCAAAATCAAATACGCCAAACCAAAGACAATAACGTTGAAGCTTTAGTGAGAAAATCTTACGATTATTTCAAAAACGAGAAAGTCAAAGCATACGAAGATGTGCGTTTAGAGCAAAAATACCCAGAGTTCAGAATGCTCATGCAGGAGTACCGTGATGGTATTATGTTGTTCGAAATTACGGACGAGAATGTTTGGTCAAAGGCTTTGAAAGATACCTTGGGCTTGGAAGAATTCCACAAACAAAATCTTGCAAATTACATGTGGAGCAATCGTGTTGAAGCAGTAGTTTACAAATCGAAAGATGCTAAAATCGCCAAGGCAACCAGAAAACTCGTAGCAAAACGTGCTAAAAAAGGAATGTCCATCGATGCAATTCGTGCGGAAATAAATGAGTCATCTCAACTTAATCTTCAAACAGAAACGGGTACATTTTCGAAAGGAGACAATGAAACAGTTGATGGGGTTAATTGGGTTTTGGGAATCACTGAAGATAAAATAAATGCCGATGGTTCTGTTACATTTGTTGAAATTACCAAGGTGCTCGAGCCAACTCCAAAAACACTTCAAGAAGCTCGTGGTTTAATCACTGCCGACTATCAAACATACCTTGAGCAAAATTGGATTAAAGAACTTCGTAGTAAATATCCGGTAGAGGTTAAACGTGATATTTTTGAGTCAATTAAATAATTTCTAATCAATTATAGGCGGCCCGTTTTGGTGAACCAACCTAAACGGGCCGTTTGCATTCGAAATAGGTAATAGAAGCATGGTTTTTTTCAAGCAGTTGTTTTTTTCTCTCTGTGTTATAGTTCTTCTTGCTTC
>JBIPLZ010000400.1:0-2596 GCA_044369395.1 Flavobacteriales bacterium
TTGTGACCAAGGATATGTTTTATAAAGTTGATTCATGACTGGAGTTTTTGCATGAGCAATTGCATCCGAGTGTGTTCCATTTCCAAGCCCCCATCCATCGAGGATAAGCAGCGCTACTTTTTTACCAGTCATTTTATAGTGTATTGGTGACAAATTGCAATTCAAAAATACTCCCTTTTGGCGTATTCGACCTAATTGAAATGTTTCCTTGATGATGTTCTACCAAATATTTCACAATGTATAGGCCTAATCCAGTTCCCTTCGATTGTCGAGTTTCTTCATTTCCCGAACGGAAGAATTTTTCAAATACACGTAATTTTTCATCCTCTTGTATGCCTATCCCCTGATCGGCAATGGAAATGAAAATGGAGTTGGATGAAGTCCATAATCTTACAGAAATATCGGGTGAAGATTTACTGTATTTTAATGCATTTTCTATAAGATTTACAAGTATAGAACGAAATGCTAATTGATCAAACCCAAAGTTTACATCGTTTTGAATTTCTGATTTGAGTATAATTCCATTCTTCTCATTAAACTCAAGAATAATTTCGCTTAAAAAATCGCTCAGATTACGATTTTCCTTTTGAATTAACAATACATGATTATCGATTTGTGCAACAACTAAAATATTTTCAACCAATTGGTCAAGTCGGTTTGTTTCGGCAATAGCTTTCTGAATGAGTTCGATTTGTTTTGATCTTTCTAGATCACGTTTTTCGAGGGTTTGTAAGTAAAGTTTTACGGAAGCAATCGGTGATTTTAATTCGTGCGTAACCGAAAGCAGGAAGTTTTTTTGTTGGCGAATCACACGCGTTTCTCTACGAAAAGATTTGCGTGTTTGAATAATTCCTAGCAATAATAAGAGAATGAAAACCAATCCTTCACCCAGAATCATCCAATGTTTTTGCGAAAGTTTTTTTCGGAGTAGCATCTCCGATTCTACACCCTGATTGATGAAGTCGGAGAGGCTAATCCGTAAATCGTAAATTTGATTGTTGAGGTCGAATAATAAAAAAAACCACCAACAAAACTGAAGCACTACATAGCTAACTAGCACATAGAAAACAAGCAGTGAGCGCGGTGTGTTTTTAAACGGGTTATTCGATTTTAACATTTCCGGAATTCAGAATCATTTCCATGTAGGACTAAAACTCTTGGAGTATACATCCCATGAATTTTTCAAATATTGACCCTCCGCAAAGAAACGCATCACAGGTTCTATTTGTTCGGGAGTTTGAAAACCCGGAAGCGGGCTGAGGATATTAAATCGTTCGTCGAGAAAGACAAATGTTGGATACGACATTTTTCCTTGCAAGAGTTCTACAGCAAGTTCGTGAGTGCCGTTCCTTCCATATTTTGGATTTACCTTATAGATTGAATCGTTAACTGTAATTGGGCCTTCTTTTTCGGTATTGAATTTTACAGCGTAATAGTTTTCATTCATGTATTTAACCACTTCGGGATGGGCAAATGTTGTGGCATCCATGCGTTTGCACCAACCGCACCAATCGGTGTACATATCTATGAATATCTTTTTGGGCTCAGTTTGACGCTTTGTCATTGCTTCGGTAAAACTCATCCAACGAATGCCTTCGTTTTGTGCAGAAAGAATTGATGGTAGAAATACAAGCAGAGAAATTAGGAAACGCATAATCAATGATTTTCTGTAAATGTATTGATGCTTGAATGCAATTCAAAAAAAAAGCTGCTAAATCGAAACTTAGCAGCTTTTATAAATGAATGTGGAGTTTATTTAACGTCTCCCATGAGTTTACGAACAAACGGAGCGATGGCAATTAGAATGACACCGCAAATAACAGCATAAATGGCAAGTTGCTCGTATCCGGAAGTGTATGAAATTAGCTTCTCGGATTTCGTTGCATTCTCTCCCGGAACAGTCATTCCTGCTCCTAGTAAACCCGCAACATATTGCCCGTATGCACTTGCTAAAAACCACATGCCCATCATTACACCTTGCAAAGGCTGAGGCGATAGTTTTGTCATAATGGAAAGTCCGATTGGCGACAAACACAATTCACCAAATGTGATTATGAAATAAGCGAGTGTGAAAACTTCTAACGATGTCATTCCCATGCTATCGGCAAAAAAGCGTGTGGTATAGAATGTGAAAAATGCGGCAGCCAGAAATAAGAACCCAAGTCCAAATTTCACCACGGTGTTGGGCTCAATTTTACGTTTGCTCATCCATACCCAAATTAATCCAACCGCTGCGGCAAAAGCAATAACAAAGAACGAGTTAGCTGAGTTGTTTATTCCGTTTGGATCGACAGCCACACCAAACAAACTTCCACGTAAATTATTACTTGCGAAAATATTTAATGAGCCTCCGCTTTGCTCAAAGAAAGCCCAGAATAAGATAGAGAATACAATAAATACAAGGGCTGCAATGAGTTTTTTGCGCTCCTCTTTATTGTATTTCATCATTTCATAAAACAAATATATCAAGGTGCATGGACCAATGGTATACATAAACCAATCAGTATATTCGGTTTTGGCAACCATCACCATAATTAAAGGAATGACTAATAGAGAACCTGCATACGTTGCATACTCGGTCCATTTTTTTCCTGTT